>JAYWHS010000588.1:0-3317 GCA_043777635.1 Kofleriaceae bacterium
GAACGCCACACTGATCGGCACTAACGCACCACGGACAAAATTGGGCGCGGTCGTAGTAGCGGTAGCCCGTAGGTTGGTTCCGAACAATTCGGAGGCCGATGTCACAAACAGGGCCCAATACCCAGCGCCAAGGCCCAATACAAAACAGCAGAAATAGAACCAGTCGTGCGACTGCCGCCCAGCGGTGAAGTACAGCGCGATTGCACCGATCGACAGCGCCAAAAAAAGTACAAACGTGCGTTTGCGCGAACGCAAGTGTTGCGAAATCACCCCCGCCACCACGTCACCCAGTGCCAAGCCCATGTAGCAAAAAAACAATGCCGTCGGTGGCCGAGGCACCGGTACCAGCCCCATGGCCCCACCGATCTCTTTGCAAAACATCACCAGAATTCCGATGACAAACCAAATCGGCACGCCGACGAGCACAATCGACAAATATCTGCGGGCGCGCTGCCGCGACGTGAATAACGCAAAAAAACTGCCACGCTGTACGGCTTGAGTGGTGACCCGTTGAAACATCCCGGATTCAACCACGCCGACGCGCAGCACCAACAACGCCAAGCCTAACCCGCCGCCAATGTAATACGCGGTGCGCCAATGCACGCCGCCATAAATTTGCGGAAGCGCGCCGCTCACCACCGCCGCAACCAAACAGCCACAAACTCCGACAAAGGCAACAATGGTGGTGCCCCAGCCCCGCGATTCTTTGGGCATCAGCTCCGACACCAGGGTGATACCGGCCCCCAATTCACCCGCTAAGCCAATACCGGCAATCAACCGACAAATCGCATACTGGTCAACGTTGGTAACTGCGCCGTTCGCGAGATTCGCCAACGAGTACATCACAATCGAACCGAACAACACCGATAAGCGGCCGCGGCGATCGCCTAACATGCCCCACAGCACACCACCGATCAACATGCCGATCATTTGCATGTTGAGCAAAAACAGGCCGGTGGATGTCTGCGCTTGTGGGTCGGTAATTCCTAATTCGGTCAAACTTTTGACCCGCACCATGCCGAACAAAATAAGGTCGTAGATATCGACGAAATAACCTAACGCAGCGACCAGAATTGCCAACGCAGCCGCGCGGCCACCGACCCATCCAAACGTACCTGCCGTAGTCATTGCGGCGGCACGCTACCACATGCCTGCGAGCGGATTGCCACGCAGCGGTCGGTTACCGTGCCATCTGCCCTGCGTGCCCATGTATACTCAACGCGCATGCAACAAGCCGCAGGTATTTCGGTGGCGTTACTGCGCCCACTCGCCGATTTGCTGGACCGGATCGATGGCGACGGCCAAGCGTTTTTGCATGCGGTCGGGGTCACCGCCGATATGCCGCCCAATCATTATTGCGATGCCCGTGCGGTTGATGTCGCGCTCGAAGCGCTAGCCACGCATCGAGGCGATGCCGCGTTCGCACTGACACTGGCGCAAGCTGACTTGGCTCGGCCCTTGGGGTTATTTGGCCACTTGGTCTGGCTCAGCGGTACGGTGCGAGATGCGCTGCAACGAGCTGCAAAATTTTACGCCGTGGTTTCGCAACGCACGGTGGTAACCCTCGACGAATCGCGTCCGGGTATCACCACGTTGACACAAACCCCACGCACACCCGCAGTATCGCGCGGCCACATCTTGACCGAGTTTGCATTTGCTTCGATGGCCATGCGAGCGCGAGCGGCAACCAACAATCACTTCGCGCTGCGCGCCGTGCGATTTAGCCATGCCGGGCGTGGCACGTCTGCATATCAACAAGCGTTTGGCGTCCCGGTGAATTTTCGTGCTGGCCGCGATCAACTTGAAATGGCATCGAGCCAACTCGATCTGCGCTTGGCCAGCGCCGACACAATTACCGCCGCAGCCATTGAGGCCCAAGTTGCGCACTTGACCCAACAACCGGAGGTCCGCACCGCAGCAGAAGCTTTTCTCGATGCGGCCCGCCGCGCCATCGCCAGCCAAGCGACGGCTGCGTCACCGTCGAACATCGCCAAACAACTCGCGATCAGTCCGCGCACGCTGCGTCGGCAACTCGAATTGCATGGCACGACTTTACGCGACGTCACAGCGCATGTACGGTGCGCGCAGGCCGATGCGCTACTGCAACAGGGGCGCACGGTGAAAGAGGTGGCGTTTGCGTTAGGATTTTCAGAACCAAGTGCGTTCAGCCGAGCCTACAAACGCTGGACCGGGACCGCGCCAACCGGGCAACCACGGGCGCGGCGGTAACGGTCATGTGGTTGGCCGTGTTGAGTCATTGTTGAACGCTGAGGCCCAGGTATAGCTGGCACATGCAATTTTCCAAGGCAGCCTGCTTGTTCATCGTTAGCGCCACGGTCGCATGTAGCGGCGCGGCAACCTCGACCGTTGATGGGCCAGTGGCGATCGTCGACGGCCCGGTGGCGACCGCGATGCCGATTTTGCCCACCAGCACGGGCACCTGCCCGACCCTAGTCAATGGCGATGTCACCTTTGCGCCGGCGGGGATGACGCCCCGCAAAGTCAAACTGGCCTTGAACCCGGCTGCCACTACGAACCGTGGCAGCTTGCTGATCTACTGGCATGCCACCGGCAGTTCGCCGATGGAGGCGGCCTACGCGCTGGGCCCAACGCAAACCGCGATCTTGGCTGCTGGCGGCGTTGTGGCAACACCGTATTCCGACGACACTGCGGGACAATTTGAATGGTTCATCGTCAATCAAAGTGCCAAGCAAGACGATTTTTTTCTGGCTGATGAAATCGTGGCGTGCCTGCATGCGGCGCAGCGTATTGACCCCGCCCACATTCACAGCATGGGCATGAGCGCGGGTGCACTGCAAACCACGGCATTTAGTTTTGTTCGTTCCAATTATATTGCCAGTGTTGCCACCTATTCCGGCGGCACGCCCAACGGCTTCAACCCAACGGCGCAGGCCCCACAAAATAAATTTGCAGCGCTGATCTTCGATGGTGGCGTCAGCGACAACGTGTTTGGCATTGATTTCCAAGCTGCCAGTGCGGCCTTTGCGGCCAAGCTCAAAAGCGCCGGTCATTTCGCGCCGCGTTGCAATCACGGCAAAGGTCACGAAATTCCTTTGGATGCAGCGCCTAGCGTAGCTGCATTTTTTGAGGCTAACGGGTTCGGTGCTTGGCCATCGCCCTATCGCAATGGTCTCCCAGCAAGTTTCCCAAGCTACTGCGCATTGTAGGTACCAGGCTGGCATTCTCGTAGGCCAATGAGACCACTCCGGGCCGTGCCGCGTTATACGTAGGTATGCGCAAGCTTTGTCGACTCACTCTTTTGGCTACTCTGGCCAGTGCTACCGCGATGGTCGGCG
>JAYWHS010000589.1:0-3316 GCA_043777635.1 Kofleriaceae bacterium
ATCGTTGCGCCACCGACGCCGAGAAACCGTAACAACGTTTCAGGTTTTTCACGATCCCATAATTTGGCGGCCCGCAAGCGCGAGCGAAACTCGCGGAACGGCTCACCAGCAGCGGGAATTTCTTTGCACACCCGTACCAAAACTGAAAGTCCGGTGCGCGAATCCAAAGCTAAACTTGGAAAATCAACAACCTGAGGCATTGGCTAGGCAGCGTATCATGCCCGGCCGCGCCAAACGATATGGTGGTAGTCCGAGGCGTGCCGCCAATCGCCACCCCATTCCCAGCCGAGCTCATCGAATGCGGCTACCACCGGCCCCGGTCGCACGATCATGCCCGGTCGCAAATCGCTACGCTGGCTAAACCCAAGGCCCGCCGGTGGAGCGATCGGGTGAGGTTGTCGAATCCAAGGATTTTGCACCGGGTTGATATCAATCGCCATGCCGACCGCGTGCATTGACAATATATCCGTACCAGCCACAGTGCGAAAATTGAACGCCGACGAATTGTTTGCAGCCATGGAAGCATCGTCGGACCCAGCGAAATCATCGACCAAGCGCATGCTGGCGATGGGAAAACCAAGGCGCCATAAGCGCGCGAATAGCGTAACCGTAGGCGTCGCGATCGCGGCGGCAACAATGAGTTCACCTTGGCCAACCGAGCCGTCGAAGTTGTGATGCGAAATTCGCAAATAGCGCAATGCTTCGCGCGCTGGACAGGCGGGATGATCGCGCCACGAACAGTTGCGCATGCGCACGAACACCGTGTCATCAAGTTCGGCAACCGAAGCCTGATCCCTCGGCAACTGGTCAGCATTGGAACCCTCGAAGCGAGGCCCGGAAATGGAGCGCGCGAGCGAATACTCAAAGCGGGGCCCCACCCGCAACAGCGTGGTCATGGGGCAACAGGCGTGATCGGCGGTACTGGCGCGGCCGGTCTCGGCACTGGCGCGACTCGCGGCACCGGCGCAGCGCTCGGTTGCGCTGGCCGTGGCGATACCGGCACCGGCGCGGCCAGCGCGGGCACTACGGGCGCAACTGCCGGACCACGCGCCAACACGGCCGAGCGCCGCGTTGCCGACATCGTCAGCGGTGACAACGGATGCTTGGTCGCAAAGCGATCATATTCGGCCCGCGCCCGCGCCGCTTGCCCCAACGCATCAAGTGCTGACGCATAGTAATAACGCGCGTCTTCGATTTCGACGTCGGCACCCAACGCTTGTTCGAGCGAAACCACCGCAGCTTCGGGTTGCAAGAGTTTTAGCTGCGCCACTCCAAGATAATAACGCATGGCAGCCGCGCGTTGCCCCTTGCTCTCAATACTCAATGCAGCGCCTAAATTTGCGACCACGTCGGCAAATTTGCCGGTGCGAAACGCGGCCAGGCCAATGCGATATTGATCATCGACCAACTCGGCGCGGGTGCGCTGCTCAAGTTCAGCAAACACCGCACGTTCGGTTTTCGAAAGCTTGGCATTGGCTAACCCAGCAAGTGCGGTGAGCCCGGCCTGGCGTTTGCCAGTTGTGAGCAATGCGTAGACATCCCACACCGCAGCGTCGGCACCATTGCGTTCGCGCAACTGGGTTTCGGCTTGGATGGCGCGAGTCACGGCGGCCTCGCGCTCATGTTGCGCCGAAATTCGATCGGCGAGCAAGCCCGAGGTCCGCACACGATAGAGCAACAAGAAACCGGCACCTAAGATCATGGTAAAAAGTACGTACGCAACGAACGAGTTGAGGTTGAGCCAACGGGTTCGCTGCCGATTGCTCGCTACTTGATTAGCTAACGAATCAGCCAGTTGCACCATCGCTTGTTGGGTCTTGCGACCGACGGTAGCGTTGTCGTCGAGTTTGCGCCGCAGTGCATCAAGCATGGCCCAAAGGGTCTCTGCGCTAGTGGGTTGCTCCGCTTCGGGCATGCGCTCGTTCGCTCCATGTTTGGGGCCCGCTTCGAGCGTGCGCTCGTTCGCGCCTTTCGTGGGCCCGCCGGGTTCCTGCGGGTTTTCCGGCTCACTTGCCATGCCAAGGTTGTTTCAAGGTTTACGCACGAGATCAAGCCAGGATTGAGTTTTGGGTATATTGTTCAATGAACTCGTATATTTAAAATCATTTGAGGATTACTCGCCCACGGGCTTGAGACAACTAGTCACAACTGCTACATTTCCGCTGCTCATGCCCTACCCGGTGCGTGGAAAGTCTATTCATGACACTGCTTTACGACTGGCTGAAAAAAGCCGCCAAAGCCCAGGGCAATAAAAAAGCCGTGGTGTACCGCGACAATTATTTGTCGTGGCGCGGACTCCTTGATCGTGTCGATCGACGCGTATCTGAATTCAAATCGATGGGAATCCAAGAAGGCGCATGGGTCGGGCTGATGCTTGGCAACGTGCCCGACTTTGTGATCCTTGCACTCGCGTTGTCAAAACTCGAAGCTGCAATTGTCCCAATTGATCCAACCACTGGCGGGCGTGAGCTGGAGCTGATTTTGTCAGCGGCCCCGCTGCGTGCGCTGGTAACCCGGCCGCGCGGCAGCGAAGGCGCGATCGCCGCTAACGGCACAACCAACCCGCCGATCCCAAGCACGTTACCTCGCTCTCGTTCGGTTCGCCCGACCGGCAGTGGTATCGCTGCAGGTGGCGCGATTGCGGCTGCAGCTGCGGCCGCCGCGGCTGCGCTTCCGGTGATTCCAAATCCAGACAGCGCTGAAGTACGTCGCCGTTTGCAAGGTACGCTGCTGACCTGCTCGGTGTACAAACGCCCGCCGCCCGACAAGGATTTGTCCCCGATCGCGGTGCTGTTCACGTCGGACTCCTTGGGCGATCCCAAAGGTGTTTTACGGACTGACAAAAACACCAATGCGGCCGTCGATTTGGCAATCACCGCGCTCGGACTAACCGACGCAAGCAAGATCTTAGTGTCGGTGCCTTTGTTTCACGCCTATGGTTGGGACTTGGGCCTGCTACCAACGCTCAAGCTCGGCGCCACCATGTTTCTCGAAGAAGAAATGTCGGCCCGTCGGGTTGGAAAGCTCATCCGAGATCACGAGATCGACGTCTTTCCTGGAACGCCAACCTTGTACGCAGAGTTAGTAAAACTGCCTACGGCCAAACGCCTCGAACTCAAAAACCCTATGTACTTAGCGGCGGGCTCGCGCTTGGACCCGGCCGTGGCTGACAGTTTTGCCGAACTCTACGGCATCCGCATTCAGTCTTGTTATCACTCGACCGAAGCCGCCACGATCGCACTCGAAGAAACCGGCAAATTTCCAACCACCGTTGGTAAAGTGCTCGAAGGCGTCGACGTCAAAATCACCTCTTCCG
>JAYWHS010000590.1:0-3309 GCA_043777635.1 Kofleriaceae bacterium
TTGGTCGAGCCGTCACTCCGGCCGTCGAGCCCACTGCCACCGTCGACGTTATTGCCGTTGTTGCTGCCACAACTTGCGAACACCAGCAAAGCAACCGCGAAACTACCGATAGAATTGCGCATGAACATCGGCGCAACCTATGCGGTTTTGGGCTACGTCGTCAATATAGATCTAGCCCACCAAAGCTTCACCGGCGCACTGCCGGTTGACACTGCGGGCAGTGATACATGGTGCGGGTTGCATTGGTGCTGACTGCAATCGCGCTTGCGCAGATTCGGCAGTGACTGCGCTTGTACACGTACAGCGCTTCGCGCCGGTTGACGTTGCGACCGGCCTTTAGCTTGGTAGCGACGACAGAACTTTGCACCGTGATGATGCGGTTGGTCTGCACCCCGATGGCCAACAACTTGCGCGCGAGTAGCCACAATTTCTCGAAGGTAGCCTTGTCGAGGGCGGTGCCCGGCGTCTCAGGGTTGGTGCCAGTGAGAAACAACAACTCAGCGCGGTACACATTGCCGATGCCAGCAAAGACCGATTGATCGAGCAACAATGCACCTATCGATCGTTTGGACTTTTTTACTTGTAGCCAGGTCCGCGCTGGCCTGGGCAGCGGCGATAGTGGATCCGCGCCGAGCCGAGCGTCAAGCGCTGCGTAGGCTTCGGCGTCGATCAGTTCGCATGCGGTTGGGCCGGTCAGGTCCCAGCGCATTGTTGCAGTTTCAATTCGCAGCCGCACCGTCGAGCGTGTGGCTTCAGCGAGATTGGGTTGCCGCTTGAACTTGCCAAACAAGCCTAAATGAATGTGCACCCGGCCGCCGTCAAAATCGATGAACAAGTGCTTGCCGATGGCATGGGTCGCTGTACAAGAGCCGCCATCAAGTATCGCAGCCGACGTAAAGCGGCCCTGCGGTGACGACACCCGCACAGGCTGGCCGACAAAGGCTTTGGTCAAATCAAGCGCTAGTCGATGAATGGTGTGGCCTTCAGGCATGCCGAGCTCCTGGACCTTGCGCCGCCAAGCGCCGCAAAAGATTACCGGCAAGTGCGACGCCCGAAAGATACGCTGGCTCGACGCGCGAACCCCCAAAGGCATCTCCACCAAAGCCAATGCCGTCGCAACTTACAAAGCCCAAGGCTTCAACATTTTCGGTGCGTGCAAAACGCCACTTGTGGATATGGCTGTCGATTGGGTCCACATCGTCAACGCCATGTTGCGCGCACAACGCATGGAACGCAGCCTGCATCATGAGGTGGACGTTAGCCTTGTCGGTTTCTAGGTTGGACGTTGAAAACTCGGTAGTTGCATGCAACGTCCAAATGTCGACGTTCGGCTTGTGCCGCCCCGGCTTACTCGACTCGCGACTGACCCATGCCAACGCCCCGGTTTCAAACCGCGCGACGTCGAACGGCAAAGGCACCACGCTGTGGAATGCAAGGGTCAGCGACCAGCACGGCGTATACTGACCACTAGCGGGCGCTTGCGACACCAACAATCCTTGCTGTGGCCCAGGTACCGTAACCAACACTTCGTCAAAATGTGCTACCGCACCGTCGGCAAATGTAATCGTCCATGCATCTTGATTACGGCCAATACGTAACGCCTGCATGGGCTGTTGCACATTCAAACCAACGGCCAGCCGGGCTGCAAATGCCGAAAATCCCTGTGGCGCGACATACCAAGCATGGCTGCGGCCTTGTTGTTCGGCCACCACAACGTTTGGGCCTCGCGCCATGTCTTGGGCCATGCGGCGCGGCTGCCATTCGGCGAGGACGCCTTCGGTTACCAGGGCCTGGCTCAACGCTAAAAATCTTTCATCGCGTGCAGTGAAGTACTGGGCACCATAGTCAAACGGCACGCCCAGTAGGTTTCGCGACACCATCCGACCGCCTGGCCGGGTGCCCTTATCAAACACGCTCACGTCAATATTGTGATCATGTAACACCCGCGCCGCAGCGAGGCCGGCGACCCCAGCGCCGATAACCGCAACCCGAGGCTGCCGCGCAAACGGCGAACGGCGTACCCACGCATCATATGCGCCGATATCAAGCCTGCCGCGATGCATTGCGGTAGGTCGCGCACGCACCGTACCAACAATCGGACGTTCCGGTGTAAACGGCCGATCAAACGCGCCGAGGCACCAACGCAGGCCGCCGTAAGATGCGGGGTCACGACCGTCGAGCGCATAGCGATGATTGAGATCGACCATGGCAGCAAATGCGTGTGCAGCCGTTGTGGTCCAATCGAGAATCTTTTTGCCCCACGTCATGCGCACGTTGTTATGTAGTTCACCGTGCGCGAGTAGCGACCGTTGGCACGCATTCCATAATTCGTCGTCGGTATTGCCGCGCGCTAGTTGGTCGCGTGACGGCAGCTGCGGGCGAGGATCACGCTCATGTTGCGCCAGGGTGGCCAGTGCCCACGCTGGGATGCTACCGATGTCGGAGTGGGCGCTGTCATGATACGCGTGATGCCAAGCAAGCTCCCGCCACACCAGCATTTCATCGAGAAGTTTTTCAGCGCCAGGATTGGTACCCACCAACATATGGAGTTGGTGGGCCAAGCGAAACGGCGAAACCTGTCCGTAGTGCAAGTACGGGCTCATGCGGCTGGTTGAGTCGGCCATTGGATCATTGCGCGTATCGGCATAGGTGTGCAGCTGAGTTGCAACGTAAGCGTCCCAACGCGCGTATCCTGCGTGCATCCCACCAGGGCTGTCTGGCACCGGCGCAACACCGTGGTCGATGGCACATGCACCCACAAGTTCGGCAAGATTGTGCTGATCAAGCTGCACCGGCTCAAACGGCAAGGCAACCAACGGCGTCAGCTTGCCGAACCCGTCGCTCGACGGATAGCCGGTTGCTAACACTGCCGCGGTGTGCGGTGCAGCTTGCTTCCGAAACTCAAATGCCCGCGTTGGTGCCAGCCGTAGCCCCGTCGGCATTGGTAAAAGGCACGATGCATCAACTTCAAGTACCGGCCCATGTTTGGCGAGGCTAGCGGTCCACGCTGCTAACGGCGCGGTCGGCATCAAGTCAGTCACCACCAGGCAGCCGCTGGCCGCCAGCATGCGGAGGACCGGGGCCCGATTACCCGGGCGCTCCAAATGAAACGCGTACGGAATCGAGCGCCTGTGAAATTCCTGCGCAACATCGCGTGCGCCTTGTAAAATAAATGTGTGATGGCGATCCGATGCATACGGGTAGCGCTCAGACAACACATGCACCACCGTGAAGGGCACGGCCAGTTGAGTTGCCAACGCTATGGCAACATCAAGGGCTGGATTATCATGGTCGCGTACAGCGATCCGC
>JAYWHS010000591.1:0-3308 GCA_043777635.1 Kofleriaceae bacterium
GTGCATCGTCGAGTTAGTCACGCGACAAGACGTCGTCGATAAACTCGCATACACCTTAGCCAATCCGGTCGCCGCCGGCCTCGTTGGTCGTGCGTCAGCCTGGTTTGGTGTCAGCAGTTGGCGCGCTATGATCGACGACACCGCGCTTGAAACTGCGCGCCCGCGTGTCTTCTATCGCAAGACCGCACCAGCGTTGGCCTCTGTGGGCATCATTGTGCCACCAGGCATGGGTCCACGTGCTGCTTTTGTCGCCGACGTCGTTGCAGCTGTGCGCGCCATTGAACATCGCTGCGATGTGACCCGGCAGCAACATAAGACACAGGTCATGGGCCGCGCCAACGTCTTGAAGCAATCGCGCGAAGCTTCGCCGACGACCCGCCATCACATGTTTGGCCTGCGCCCGCGCGTCGCCTGCCGCAGTCAGTGGGCGCGCATTGCTACGTTGCAACGCAACACCGCCTTTGAGCATGCCCACGCCGCCGCTCGGCAACGCTTGCTACGCGGCGAGGTCGCCAACTTTCCGCTCGGCACTGTAGCCATGCGCGCGCTCATCGGGCCCGTGCGCGAACCGGAAGGACCACCGTTGTTAAACGTGTTTGCGGAGTTTGACGACGCGAGTTGAGTACGCGTCGCACACGTCGCTGTTGTTCCTTGAAAATTTGCCAGCACCACCAACTCGCCGCACCCTGCGGCTCTTCGGCGTTTTCGGGCGCGACCGAGCAGCTGTCGTGCGCGCAACGGTAGTGTAACCAGCGGCGATTTTTGGGTCAAAATTCTGCCGCGCCACCGTGCCGCGCCACCTGCCAAAAACAAACCCCGGTAGGGATCCTTGGCGGTAGGGATCCTTGAGGCTAACCCTAAGATCCGTTCTCAGCAAACTGCTTAAAGTTGCTCATCACTTCTGGAAGTACTCTGCGAAACTTCCGTCCGAGAAAGAAGCCAAACGGGGCTTTGAACATTCCAGTGAACTTGATGTCGTCATGAAACTCCGTGAACCCACTGGTGGAGTCCAATCGAAGAGTGCGCTTCATGATGAGCGCACCAACTGGCAACTTGGTATCAATTGTGTAGGATTCGTGAGATTTCACTTCTGAAATAAGAAATTGAAGCTTCGGTCCAGCCTGCGGCAACATGGTTCCCTTCGTCGCTACAGCGAACGGTCCAGATAGTGCGGCACTCTTGAGCTCTGTGTCCCAGCGATGCCATTGTTCAACATTCACCAAGGCTTGCCAGACATCCAGCAATGGACGATTTACCAAGACGGTAGCGTGAAAATATTGATTTGAATCGTTTGCGATTTTAGACATATTGCTCCTGACGACTAGAAGTAAATAGGCTCCAATTGGAATGTCCGTGTTTCGAACAATAGGAAGATTTGCAATTCACCTGCCTTGCCACCACGATGACCAAGGAATTGCAAAGGGCAAAATCAACACCCAAGCTAGAAAGAACCCAGCCATCGGCGCTGGATAATTTTGATTGTGCAAAAGAGCTGGTAAGGCAACGACCAACAGCCATGTTCCTTTATAGATGACTTGCAGCAGCAGCACCGGCGAGAAAGTGATAGGCCGCAACAATCCGCAAACCGACAGTAGCGCGATGGCGAGCCACAAGCAGCCGACGAGCCGGATGACGAGCGTAGGTTGATACGCACCAGAAAAGACGGTAGCAGCTGCTACTGTGGGAGATATCAGCGACTGGTAAGCAATGCTTCCAGCCACCAAGATGTTCGCTGCGTAGATGATTCGAAGTAGTGACATAGAGGCCTCGCCATTGAGACGCAGATACACTGGTCCGTGTGATTTGTGCGTGAGATGCTACGTCCTATCTAGCTAGAACACGTAACCAAGTCCGGTTTTGACAACTGGCAGCCATAGGTTCTCGTCTGCGTTGATTGTGGAGCCAAAGCCAACACGAGTGTCCAGATTCCACTGATGCGCCGACCCAAATCGATGTGCATACCCACCCCCAACATACGGAAGCAGCGCGACACTGCCATCGGCACGAAGTTGACGACTCGCGACAATGGCATTGCCTGCAAACAGATACGTGCCGCTCATCGGCTGGTTTACAAAATATTTGATGTTGATCCCGTGCGTACCTACAAAATTGGTTTCCAATTGCACAGTCACTGCATCAATTGCTCTGAACTCCACTGTCAGCAATGGAGTGGCTGGCGGAAACAACAACACACTCAAACGCAGACTGAACGTGGCTGGTTGCTCTGGTACCGTCATTGATTGGGCCAGAGTAGCCGACGGCAACCCGCAAATTGCGGACACCGAGAGCAACATACATTCGAGGCGAAAGCTAATCACTGTTTAGCTTTTGTAGCAACCAAGCTAAACACTGTCAAGCACAGTCTGCAAATCGTTAAAAAATGCGCTACCATCGCGAGTGATGGCAACGAAGCGACCACCGCGAACCAACGGGCAGCATCACGGGGACCTGAAACGAACCCTCGTAGATGTAGCCACGAAAATGGTTAAAGACGGCGATGTTGATTTTTCGCTGCGCGAGTTGGCTCGCAAAGCAGGAGTGACTGCGGCTGCACCCTATCATCACTTTGAAAGCAAAACCGCAGTACTCGATGAAGTGGCAGCGCAGGGATTTCAAGGCCTTGACGAGGCAATTACTCGAGCATTGGAACCTACTGCTACACCGGAAGATAAACTAACAGGACTGGTAACAACCTATTTGCGATTCTGCAACCAGCACCAGTCGCACTATCAACTGATGTTCCCGCCACATTTGGGAGTCGCAACCCAACACGTTGCACTGCGCCAAGTTGCAGAAGCTGCTTTTAGTCGATTGGTCTCCGCTGTTCGCAGTCTCCGAATTCATGACAGCGATGAGGATCTGTTCTTTTGGGCGTTTAGCGTATGGGCGCTTTGCCATGGTTTTTTGGCGTTGCAACGTGATGGACTCATCAACGGTTTGCCGTTTGGAAATTTTGACCAGATTGTTCCTAGAATTGCGGCGCTATCAAAGCAATTGGTGATTTCTGCAGCGCCTGGAAAAGTGGCAATCGCATCGGCAAAGCGCTAGCCAACTGATTCCATGTACTGCAAGTGTCGGGTAATCATCGACAACGACCCAAAGCAGGCGAAAGCGCGGCAAGACTCGACAAGGAGCGGCCGCGAAAAGTCGGTGGTTGAATCAGCACAGCTCAACTTGCGGCGGGGAACGAGCCTTGACGCGTGGGGGTGGAGAAGTGGACCCCATTGTCTGGGCCAATTTCTTTAGCGAGCTAAGCCGCGATTGATATGAATTTCTTTGTCACGATTGGCATCAGTTGTCGATCAGTG
>JAYWHS010000592.1:0-3302 GCA_043777635.1 Kofleriaceae bacterium
CCGTCACCGTGCCCCCGCTCGATAGACTCTCCACGCCAATCACACAATTGCTCACCTTGCCGCCCACCAACGTGAGCTGGCCCGTGGCGCTCGACGGTATCTGATAGCAGCGGTCCGGTTTCAAATTAGTCGTGCCGCCCACGTCGACTTGGTACACGGTCAACTTGCCGCCCGATGGGATTTCGAAAATCGTCGTCATGCCGCCGCTGGCACGCACTGTTGCATTCGGCGCTCCAAAAATCCGCCGCGCCGTCGTGACGACTACTTTTGCGGGCTCGATAGCTGCGCCCGTTACCTTAATAATCGCCTTCGGCGTCGCCACTGCCAACGTCACCGTCGCACACGGCGCCGCGAGCGTACACGCCGCTCCGGTGCCTGCGGTGCCGTTCACATACGCTACGTCAGTATCGACCGCGCAGCTGCCATCCGGTAAACACACCGCCGATGCGCATTCGCTATGCGCCGTGCAGCTCCGACACGTGTTATCGCCGCCGCACACTGGCTCAGCACCCACACACGCTGCCGCGCTGCCAGGCAAACATTCCACGCACACGTCCGCCGCAGGGTTACACACCGCCGTGGCACCCGTGCAAATGCTTGGCGTCGCGACGCAGCCCGTCGGCGGGCCGTCGATGGCCGCGTCGACCAGGTCCATACAATTATTGTTGGGTGCGCCTTCACAATAGTTCGAGGATTGACTGCTGAAAAATGAGCAGCCAGCACCCAAGGTCAAAACAAGTGCTGCGGAAATATATTTTGGAGTCATAAAAATAGTCCTTTCTAGAAACCGTGAATCAGGCCAACCACAGCGCCACCGGCAACCGGTGCAACCAGCGGCGTGGTGGCCGCGTTGGAATCACGCAACAATAAATAACTACCGATTGCGGCAGCGAGTACACCGGTGCCTAGAGCAATGCCACCAGGCACCAAGGTTGTGCGATACGTGCGTTGTTGCGCTGCGCCGCGTGGCGCTACCGGGTCTTTTTCATTCAACAAGATCAGCACGCCGCCACTCACAATCGCGGCGCCGCCAAAGCCGATGAGCAGTTTGGGCATTAACGTCGAACGCGGCGCTGGGCGCACGGGCTCAGACACCAGCGGCTGCACGGCGAGCACCGGCGTTGGCGCAACGTGCGGTTCGGGCTTGGCGGGGTGGATTTCCACCACCGGCGCCGGCACGGTCAGCGCGGCACCCGAGCGTACAAGTTTCACATGAAGCGTAATGGTCTTGCCTTCAACCCCCATCACGTTGCGCAGTTCCGGTTTGTAGCCTTGTCGCTCGATCCGCACCGTGTGCGGCCCCGGCACAATATTCATCTTCAAATCCGTCACGCCGGCGGTTTCGTCGTCGACAAACACACCCGCACTCGCCGGCTCGGAATTCACCGCCAACACGGTGCGGCCACGGTCACGCGCCAGTTGTTCGAGCAGGCTTTGGGTCAACGCCTTGGTCGTGCTCGCGATGGTGTCGTCGGTGCAATGCGAACAATAGCGCTGGTCAAACGCAAACGTGTTGTCGCCAGGCACCAAGAGCCGCGCACTCACGATCAGTTCATTCTCGCCTTGTGGCGTGCGATGATTTTCCAACGATAGAATCGCAACGCGCGCAACGTTTTTCTTTTTGATGATCACACTGACGCAGGGCGCACGCGCCGCCGATGCCATACACGCGCTCATCGCTTTGGTTTCTTTCAGTGTAAAACTCGCATCGCCAAATTTCCACGCGGCGGCAGTCAGCGTTTCGCGCGCCGAAGCCATCGCCAAGGTCGCGTCGCGCCCGGCGGCGTCACCTTCAAACACCAATGCGCTCGGCTGCGCCTGCGCGGTGAGCCCCCGCCTTTACGGAAAAGCAGCTCAGCCTGGTTGCACTATGCCGCGAGCGCACGAAACTACCTGGACGTGCCGAGGATTTTTGCGGTGCAAGAAATCGAAGTGTTAACGGCATCTTCGCTTCGACGAAAAATGACCTAGTTGGTCGGATCGACGAGAAAGTCGCGTTGGCCAGGTGGTCGCGGTTACGATCGCCAGCTGCGAGGACGCCGAAAAGAACGAGAGCCCCGGATCTGCAGTCCGAGACTCTCTAGCCGATTGGACACCGGGCATGCAGCGACAGTGCATGGGTTGGTGCGGCGGGGCAAGTTTATCTTCGTAGGCAAAGCATGATTGAAAATCCTGCTGCTGCGGACGGAGCGTTGCGGTGGCTGCCTGGCGTGGTTCACGATCTGTCGACGCTGTTATCGCGGTCAAATGTACTGCGGGCCGGTGTGCCGGGCGCAACAGCGCAAAAAGCAAACACAGCGGGCGCGTGCAAGGCACCAACAATCGGCCGAAGGCCGCGCAGATCATCGTGATCGAAATCGGCAATGGCGGCTGCGCAAGCGTTCAGCGGCAATGGTCAGCGTGATGGATCAGGGTTCTACCAACGTGGCCCCTCAGGCAAATGTGAGGTTGCCCGCAAACCCCACGCCGTCGATGTCCGATGGTGCGGCGGTGGACGGCCGGAGTTCCGATGAGACGAGTCAGACATTGCCGCAGCTTTACGCCACCGCTCCGCCGGTGTTTCGGTGCATGGGGTGCGCACGCGTTGGGACGTTGGTGTCGGAATGGCCGCGAGGCCGGAGGCGAACGTGCCGGCGCGGGCCACCACGCGTGCGCGCCGGCCCAACCTAAAAGGCGACGGCCTGGCACCACGCTACCGCGCCACGCAGGCGGTGCACGATGATTACGACGCCTGAACTCACCGCCGAAATCATGCGCTTGCACTTCGCCGAGCATTGGCCGGTAGGGACGATCGCGACGCAATTGCACGTGCATGCCGACGTGGTGCGCCACGCGATCGGGCTCGACCAACCGCGCGCGGCCGCCCCGCCACGCGGCACCATGATGGATCCGTATCGCGGTTTTATCGACGAGACCTTGCAACGTTACCCAACGCTGCGGGCCAGTCGCTTGTTCGATATGGTGCGTGAACGCGGCTACGTTGGGTCGGCGCGGACGTTGCGTTTGTATGTGGCCGGCGTGCGGCCGAAACCTAAACGTGCCGCATTTTTGCTGGTTGAAACGTTGCCCGGTGAAGTCGCGCAGGTGGATTGGGCGTACGTCGGCAAGCTCGCGGTGCCCGGCGGTGAGCGCGCGTTGTGGATGTTTGTCGTCGTGCTGGCGCATTCGCGCGCGATGTGGGGCGAATTCGTGATCGATTTGACGGTGCATTCGCTGTGTCGTTCGCTCGTCCGGTCGTCGGACGCATTCGGCGGGGTGCCCCGCCGGTGGCTGTTTGATAATCCCAAGATTGTCGCGCTTGA
>JAYWHS010000593.1:0-11505 GCA_043777635.1 Kofleriaceae bacterium
CTTCACCTCTGCACGCTCTTGCATAAAAACACTCTATCACCTGTTTTTTCGACGCCACTGCTGCCTCACTACGCCACGAAACATCGCTGCAACCAAAAATATCCGCCGACCCAGCCAATCGATCCGTGTCGCCGACATCGTTGCCTTGAACGAGCGCTTCACCCGCTACTCATAGGCACTGCAATTTTTCGTGTAAAAAACACGTCAACATAAATCGAAAAATAATTCTCAAGTTCTAACAAAAAATACGTCCGAAAATCGGACGCATCACCATGCCCGCCACCGATGTCCCATCCGCCCGTCTTCGCCATCAAATGCCCGCGACGCGACGGCGGCGCATCAGGCTCCACGCGAGCGCAAACCTACGCGGCCACGCGGCCAGCAGCAGTGCACTCGCGCAAGCTCCAACTCGCTCCCTCCGGAGCCGCTGTGAGCCGACCGTTCACCCGCCCGTTCACCCGACCATTCACCCGACCATTCACCCGCCCGTCCACCCGACCATTCACCCACCCATTCACCCATCCATTCCCCCACCCGTTCACCCGACCGTTCCCTTCGCCACCCACGCCCATCTCCCCCTCACGCCGTGCGAGTGACGCGCGGCAGGGTGAATGTCGGCGACGTGTCGTCGACAGAGGGACCGGGAAATGCCGGGAAAGGTCCCTGCTAATGCCGAAAGTGCCGCATGCCGGTCAGCAGCATCGCGATCTCATGTTCATTCGCCGCCGCAATAACTTCGGCGTCGCGCATCGAGCCGCCCGGTTGCACCACGGCCGACGCGCCGGCGGCTGCAAGGACATCGAGTCCGTCGCGAAATGGAAAAAATGCGTCAGACGCAACCGCTGCGCCGCGCAAGGCTGCGCCGGCTTTGCGTTCACAGATGCGCACGGAATCGACCCGGCTCATTTGCCCTGCACCAATCGCTACCGTGACGCCAGCTTTGGCAAAAACGATCGCGTTGGATTTTACGTGCTTGGCAACTTGCCAAGCGAAGCGCAGATCACGGCGTTCGGCGTCGCTTGGTGCGCGCGTCGTCGCTACCTGGGCTTGCGCCAAATCGACCATGCCAGTGTCGACGGTTTGCACTAACGCGCCGCCTGCAATCGTGCGTACCGACCACGCGCGTTTGCCGGTTGCCGCCGACCAGTCGCCCGTGGCAGCAACTAAGCGCAGGTTTTTTTTGCCTGCCAACATATCGCGAGCAGCGGTCGAAAAGCTTGGCGCAATGATGCATTCCAGAAACGTTTCGGCCAACAGCTCGGCGACGGCGGAATCAACTTGTCGATTCAACGCCACGATGCCGCCGAATGCAGATGTTGCATCAGCTTCGCGGGCTCGCAAATAGGCTGCCGCGATATCGACGTCGATGGCGACGCCGCACGGATTGTTATGTTTCACCACCACCGCAGCCGGCTCGGTGAATTCGAGCACCAGCCCAAGCGCAGCGTCGAGGTCGAGCAGATTATTGTACGACAGTACTTTGCCACCCAGAACGTTGGCTGTTGCCACCGTCGGTTGCGTCAGATTGTCAGCGGGAATAGGGCTTTGCGTGGTGGTGTAGAACGCAGCGTGTTGGTGCGGGTTTTCGCCGTAGCGTAAATCGTACGCACGTTGCCATTGCATCGTGAGCGTGGCTGGCAAGTCGCTGCGTGGCGCTGCGGCGTTGGGTGCCTCAGCAGCATCATCGCTGACGCTGGTGAGGTACGCTGCAATAGCAGCATCGTACGCTGCGGTATGGGCAAACGCTTTTTTGGCAAAGCCAAGGCGTGTCGCTTGGCTCACGCCACCGTCGGCGGCGATACCCGCGAGTAATCGCGGGTAGTCATCAGGATCGACGACGATTGTAACCCGTTCATGGTTTTTGGCCGACGCCCGAATCATGGCAGGTCCGCCGATATCGATATTTTCGATGGCATCGCCAAACGTAACATCGGGCGCTGCCACCGTTGCTTCAAATGGATAAAGATTGACCACGACAACATCGATGGTGCCAATATCATGTGCGGCCAATTCCGCAGCGTGCGTTGCGGTGTTGCGCGCAAGAATCCCGCCATGAATTTTGGGATGCAGCGTTTTCACCCGGCCGTCGAGAATTTCCGGTGCGCCGGTATAGTCCGATACCTGGCGCACGGGTACGCCGGCTGCTGTTAGCGCGGCTTTGGTACCGCCGGTAGAAAGAATTTCAACGCCAGCTGCGGCTAATGCTCGGCCGAGGTCCACAACACCACGTTTATCGGACACCGAAATCAACGCTCGACGGATTGGCACAGATGACATGGCCTGACTCCTCAAAATGGTGGGTTACGTGGGTCTGACATACCTTGCAGCCAACGCGCGAGTCAAACGATCACCGCCAGTGCTTGGATGCGCTGGGTGATTCCTGTTACCACTTGCGCAATGGCGAACACTCGGAAGATCTTAGTGCTTGGCAGCGGTGGCCGCGAACACGCATTGGTGTGGCGCTTGGCGCGCGATGGCCATGACGTAATCGCTGCGCCCGGGAATCCTGGCATTGCCGCCGACGCCACGGTGGTTGCGTTAGATCTAACCGACAGCGCTGCGGTTGTGACGCTGGCTCGTCAAGCACAAGTAGATTTGGTGTTGGTGGGCCCGGAAGCGCCGTTGGTCGCAGGCTTGGCCGATGTGTTGCGTGCGGCTGGCGTCGCAGTTTTTGGGCCTGGTGCCGATGGTGCGCGCCTCGAAGGTAGCAAAGTATTTTCCAAACAATTTTTTGCTCGGCATGACATTCGCACCGCTGAATTTCGAGTGGTCACCACGGTTGCGCAGGCCGATGTGGCGATCGCTGAGCTCGGCGGTGAACTGGTGATCAAAGCTGATGGCCTAGCAGCAGGCAAGGGCGTGGTGGTCTGCGCTGATGCCGCCGGTGCCCGCGCTGCCGCCCATGAAATGTTGGTTGCAAATCGTTTTGGTGCAGCTGGTGCCACGGTGGTGATCGAGCGGCGTATTCGCGGCCGCGAAGTGTCTATGTTAGCGATCACCGATGGTCACCGACTTGAAGTGTTGGCCACCGCGGAAGATCACAAAACGATTTTCGACGGTGATCAAGGCCCGAACACCGGCGGCATGGGCACGGTATGCCCGGCCTGGACCTCGACGGACGCAGAGCAACGGATCATTCGTGAGTTGTTGCAGCCAACGTTGGTTGGCTTGCAGACTGAAGCTATCGATTATCGTGGGGTGTTGTACGCTGGGGTGATTATCGACGGTGACGGCACGCCGTGGCTGCTTGAATATAATTGCCGTTTTGGCGATCCCGAAACCCAAGCGATCATGCTGCGGCTGCAAGGCGATTTTGCCGGCGTATTAGCCGGCGCAGCGATGGGCAACTTGCCGGCACAGGGTTTAACGTGGGCCCCTGGAGTTGCGGTTTGTATCATCGTCGCAGCGGCGGGTTACCCTGAAGCCACCAGGACGGGCGATGTGATACTCAACGCTCAAAGCACTGGTGAAGCAACGGTGTTTCACGCTGGCACGACCCTCCAAGACGGCGCGTTGGTCAGCGCCGGCGGTCGGGTGCTCGGTGTGACGGCATGGGGCGATGACGTAACTCAAGCGCGGCAACATGCCTACGCTGTCGTCGATGGCATCCAACTACTTGGTAAACAATCGCGTCGCGATATCGGCCTACGCGTTCGCTGACAAAACGTAAAAAACATCCTCAGCGATCGTAAGGTCTTGCTCGGCCGACGGCGCTCGGACCTCCCACTCGAAATATGCGAAACGCGTACTGCGCCCTAGCTGTTTTCGTCTATGCCCGCGCGCCCGCAATGTGCCAACTCCGAGCCGTTTGATCAGGCGCAATATTCACTGGCATTGTTCGGCGTACCTCGCCGTCGCGTCTTCGGGGCCGTGGCTCGCGTACCGTGGCCCGCGGACCGAGTAAGGAACCACGATTACGGGCGGATTTTGTTTAGTTTATCGCCGGCCGCGTGGCGCATTGGCTTTTGCCATCTTGCGCGACGAGGGATGCCGTTCCATGACGGTCCGTGCAAGTTTTTGCAACTCTGGATGTACGCGAAACTGCGGCAGCAAAAAGCGGCCTAAGTAATTTACGTTGTCGTCGGCGAGGGTGTTGAGTTCATCGCGGGCTTGATTGCGCTGGCCCGATGCGAACCGGGCAAATACTCGTGCTACACGGTACTGCACCATTATTTGTTCGGCATCTTTGGATGGCATTTCGACCGTGCCAAGCAGGTCTAACGCTTCTTTGAATTTACCGGTACGGGCCCACGCTTCAGCTACGATCGTCGCTGCCAACGGCCGGATTTCTTTACGGGCGGGATTGTCGAGATTCATGGTATCGGAAACTTTACGGGCATCTTGGGTCCGCCCCATGCCTAGATACAATTGGGCTTTGAGCAGCGAAACGTCGTCTTGCATAGCCGCAGGGAAGGTTTTGAGCTCGGTGCCGTCAAGCAATGTTAACGCGGCCTTTGGGTCGTCGGCGGCCATCAACTGAGCCCGTGCAAAAACGTTTACGGGTGAATTGGCTTCTTTACCTTCGGACAGTTTGGCCAAGGCGTCTTTGCGTGCATCCGGCGAAGCCGTAGCACCTTGCAGTAGCGAAACTAAGCCGCGTTGTTTGCGCATCAGCCGGAGCGCCCACACCAAGACGCCGAGCAAAATCAACGTCAAGACGCCAACGATGATGATCAACACCAGGCTGCCGGTCTGGATCGCGAACGCCCAGATCGCCAGCGTGATGAGCGCGATGTAGATCAAATTCTTTTTTTTGAAGCCGCCCATCGCAGCGGGATCAGGAGCAACAGCGGTGTCAGAAGCGATGTCAGTAGGGGTAGCCACGGCCTTGCCGTACCTTGGCCTGGCAGTCAGGTGCAAGCGCAATTCGCGGTTTTGCGTTACCATCCACCTCCTTCTCGTGTTCGTTTCAGGTCAAAGCATCGGCAACTACCGCATCATTTCGCAGATCGGTAGCGGCGGCATGGGCGCGGTCTATTTGGCCGAGCATCCGCTGATCGGTAAAAAGGTCGCGCTCAAGGTGATCCATCGCGATTTAGCGCAAAACCGTGAGGTGATTCAGCGGTTCTTCCAAGAAGCCAAATCGGTAAACAAAATCGGCCACGAGCATATCGTGACGGTTCACGATTTTGGCCAATCGGAAGAAGGTGACCACTTCTACATCATGGAATACATCGACGGAATTACCTTGGCCAAGGTGCTGAGCAACGACACGGTGATGGAGGGTCAGCGAGTATTGCACATCGGATCCCAAATCGCCGCTGGCCTGGCCGCAGCCCACGCCGCCGGCATCATTCATCGTGACCTCAAGCCGGACAACATCATGCTGACCAAGCGTGGTCGTACCGACGACTACGTCAAGATTCTGGACTTCGGTTTAGCTAAGGTGTTTTCCGGCGAAGGCCAGGGGCTTACTGCCATCGGCGTGGTGCTCGGCACCCCGCAATACATGTCGCCCGAAGCCTGCGAAAGCAAACGCGACATCGATCATCGCACTGACATTTACGCGCTCGGCGTGTTGTTGTTTCAGATGTTGACCAGCCGGTTGCCATTTGACGGTGCCACGATGGGCGAAATTCTGATTAAACAAGTGACAACACTACCGCCGCCATTGCGGGCGTTTAACTCGGCGGTTGCACCAGCGATCGAGCAGATCGTGTTGCGATGTTTGGCGAAAAAACCTGATGATCGGTTTGCAACGATGGCGGCGCTGCGCGATGCGCTGCTCGCACCCGACGAGTATTTGGCCAATCGACCGCCAATGGCCCCGGCACGGTCGCTGGTGCCTGGCGAGCAGGGCAACGATGTGGCTTCGGTGTTAGCGCATGTTGAAGCGCGCAAGGCCGCATTGGCCAATGCAGCATCGGCGCGCGGCGCGGCGTTGCCGCTACCGGCCCCGGCCCCAACGCTGATCGGCGATGTCGCAACGATGATGCCGAATCATGGTCCGCCGAGCGACCCGGGCATGCCTGCGCTGCCGGCCTTCGTCACCAATAAAACCCTACGGTTGCCGACGCCACCGCCGCCGGTCGCTGCGCGTCGGTCGAAGCGTTGGATTCCCTTGTTGTTGGTGGTTGGTGTCGGAGTCGGATTGGGCGGCCTCGCCGGATTGGCCGGCCGGCCGGGCCGGGCCGATATCGCGGTGGTGTCGAATCCAGCATCAACCGATGCCCCGATTCCAACGATCGCGAACATCGACGCGTCGCAAGCGCTGCCATCAAGCGTTGATGCGCCGCCGATGGTTACCGGTTCATCGGACGCGCCGGCAGCGACCGACGCGACACCGCAACGCGATGCTTTCACTGCGGGCGATGCTAGGCCGAGTGGCCACGATGCGACGGTTGCCGTGGCCACGGTCGATGTGGCGATCACTTCGGTGCCGCCGGGCGCTGAAATAACTGTCGCAAAAAATCCTCCAGTCAAAACCCCCGCGACACTAACGCTGCCGGTTGGGGACATCGCTGTCGTCGTGCGCTTGCGAGGCTACGCTACCGATCGCCGAACGCTGCACGTTGGGTTAGGTGCCAGCTTGCATGTGGTCTTACGCAAAGTCACCGGCCGCCCCGGCAAGGGATCCGGCCACGATCAGGACGGCTTGATGAAACCCGGCGATTTGTAACGTTACGAAACCCTTGCTGTCTTTGCGGCGGTAGGTCACTCTAGGCACATGATTATCGCGCTGGTTATCGGGCTGACGACAGCTGCTTTGGCGGCTGGCCTCAGTGCTTCGATTGCACGCAAAAATGCTCAGCGCCAACAACAGGGGCGGCTGGTGCAAGCCCAAGCTGTGGCGCAAGCGCTGGTGGCGTCGGCCAAAACCGAGGCACAAGCTGAAACCCGCAGCGCGCATGCGATGGCGTTGAGTGATTCGCTCGACCAACGCAGCGCAGCGGTGGCGGAGCTGTCTAAGGTTGCAGCGGCGCTCGATGACCGCGAAGCTAGCTTGCTCGGTGCGGATCATGAGGTCGCCGCAGCGCTTGAGACGGTTGATCAACGGCAACGCAGCCTCGACGAGGCAACTCGCGAAATTCAATCGCTGCGCGATCGCGCCGCCGGCTTGGATCGCGATACTGACAAACGGATCGCTGGCGTTGCCCACGTTTTGGAACAGCGGGCCAGCGTTAGCGCCAAGGCCTTGATCGACGACATGACCTCGCGTTGGCTGCAAGATGCACAAGCCCGTGCGGCTGCGCAAATTCGCGCGATTGAACAGACTGCGGCCGACCCAGCGTACGATCGCCAAGCCAAACGGCTTATGGAAATCGCTGGGCCGCGCTACCAACACCACTACCTCACCGAGCGCAATGTGGCGAATTTGCGCTGCGGCACCGATATCGTTACGGTCCTGGTAGACAACGACCGAGCGGTACTCAAGGCCCTTGAACAGGTCAGTGGCCTTACGCTGCAAGTTAGCGATGACAAAGATGCGATCCGCATGGAAGGCATCGACGGCGTCGGGCGCGAAATGATTCGGCGGGCGTTTTCACGGCTCGAACGCAAACGGGAAGCCGGCGACGAAGCGCGTAAAGCGCCCGAAGAATGGGCCCAAAAAGCCCAAGAAGCAGTACACCAAGAAATTGCCGCCCTCGGCAAAAAAGCTTTCACTACGTTGCACGTGCAAAAGGCTCATCCTGAAATCGTTGGCTTGGTTGGAGCGCTGAATTTCCGCACCAGCTACACCCAAAACCAATGGTGGCATGCCGTTGAAGCTGCCTATCTCGCCGGCATGATTGCGGCTGAAATGGGCATTGATGAAAAGTTGGCCCGACGTTCCACGTTGATGCATGACATCGGCAAAGCGCTGACTCACAAGATCGATGGCTCTCATGCTGTCATTGGTGCTGAAATTGCGCGGCGGTTGGGCGAGCCTGAAATCGTCGCTAATGCGATTGGTTCACATCACAATGATGAACCGCAAAACTCGGTGTACGCATATCTCACTGCTGCCACCGATGCTATGTCGGGTGCTCGACCAGGTGCTCGGCGCGAAGCCACGGAAGGGTTCTCAACCAAAGTTGAAGACTTGGAACGCATTGGGTTTGAACGCCGAGGCGTAAGTCACGCCCATGCAGTTCACGGTGGGCGCGAGTTGCGAGTCTACGTGCGTGAGCGCGACGTTGATGACGCTACGGTCGTTGAAATGTCGGGCGAAATCGCCGCCCAGATTTCGGAAGAGATGACCTTTCCCGGGCAAATCAAAGTTACCGTGATCCGCGCATTTGAAGCTGTTGCCACCGCAAATTGACTCGCCAGAAGCGGTACTACCAGACACCGCTGTAAGTGGGTGTCGGTCCATTGCGGGGCAAATGCTTGTAAGCCATCGAATTTACTGCGTGCGACTGTGGCCCGATCTGGGATTTTTAAATCGCACGTAAGGGTTAGGTTCGGTATTGACAGGTAGCCGTGGCCCCATCATAGTGCCCTCACTATCCGTAAACCCTCACGTAAAGGTGAGGTTTAGGCGAAAGTGAACAACCAATGACCAAGCCCGCCCATAAGTCAGACGCCTCAGGCGGTCTCGGAGCTGTAGGTGTCATTCCAAGTCCAAGCGCCGAGATAACGGCTGTGGTTGATGCCGCACGTTTGATGCGGGTTGGAGAGCTTGCCAAGGCGGTCGGTAAAACCGTACGCGCGATGCATCTTTATGAGGAGCTCGGGCTGCTTGAGCCGGCGGCGCGCTCGGACGGTGGATTTCGTTTATATGGGCTTGCTGCAGTTGACCGGATTCACTGGATCGTAAAATTACAGGCCATTGGATTCACCCTTGGGGAGATTCAAGGCTTCGCCCGTGATTTTCTTGGCGCTGATTCGGGCCGTGCAGCAGCCGAGCAGGTACGCAGCACCTTTGCGCAAAAGCTGACGCAGACGCGGGATCAAATCGAGCAATTGCGGGTCATCGAAAAAGACCTTGTCGAAGCCATCGCCTACCTTGATTCGTGCCAAACCTGCTCAACTAATTTTGCGCCGACGGAATGTAAGTCGTGCGGGCATCAAGGCCACAGCAAAGGTGAAGCACCTCATTTGTTCGCTGGCTTGTCAGTAAAACCGCAGGTTCGGGATTCCGAACTCGCACTCATCACAGTTCGGCCGCGCGATGCGGCTCGCGGAGCAGGGACGCCGGTTGCGATCCCTGCGGAGCGTGGGCTAGACGAGCCAGTGCCATCAGTGTCACCCGTGTCAGTCGATCAAGGAAGCAACTACGTATGAGTATGCAAAGCAAAACCCTCGAAGTCGCAGTGCCAGCCGGCGTCAAAGTTCCGGTCTTTATGGACAATCATTCCACCACGCCGGTTGATCCCCGCGTGCTCGAAACCATGCTGCCGTTTTTCACTGAACACTTCGGTAATGCGGCCAGCCGCAATCACTCATTTGGTTGGACTGCCGAAGCTGCAGTCGATCATGCGCGCGGTCAAATTGCTGCGCTGATCGGCGGCGAGGGCAAAGAAATCGTGCTGACCTCGGGCGCAACCGAAGCCAACAACCTTGCGATCAAAGGCGTAGCTTCGTTTTACAAAAAACAAGGCAACCACATCATCACCGTCGAGACCGAGCACAAAGCTGTGATCGATACCTGCAAGCGATTGCAGCGTGAAGGTTTTGAAGTCACGTACCTGACGCCAAGCAAAGATGGCTTGGTTACGCCGGAGCAAGTTACGGCAGCGATGACTGACAAAACGCTGTTGGTCAGCATCATGTTTGCCAACAACGAAATTGGCGTGATTCAACCCATGGAAGCGATTGGCGCTGCGATTAAAGCCAAAAATCCAAAGACATTGTTTCATTCCGACGCTGTGCAAGCCGCTGGCAAAGTGCCGGTCGATGTTGAACGTTGCAAGCTCGACCTGGTGTCACTCACGGCGCATAAAATGTACGGCCCGAAAGGCGTTGGCGCTTTGTGGGTACGCCGCAAACCACGGGTGCGGATCGATCCACAACTCGACGGTGGTGGTCATGAGCGAGGCATGCGTTCGGGCACCTTGGCAGTGCCGCTGATTGTCGGCTTCGGCAAGGCTTGCGAAGTTTGTAAAAATGACATGGATGCCGAAGCCATCAAGTTGCGCACCTTGCGCGATCGGTTGTACCGAGGCCTAACCGCCCGCTTGACCGAGACCTACGTTAACGGTTCTATGGAGCACCGCTTGCCCGGCAATCTCAACATTTCATTCGCCTTCGTCGAAGGTGAATCGCTGTTGATGGCGCTCAAGAATATTGCAGTGTCATCGGGTTCGGCGTGTACTTCGGCATCGTTGGAACCGAGTTATGTGCTGCGCGCGCTGGGCATCGGCGACGAGCTGGCCCACACCTCGATTCGGTTTGGCATCGGTCGCTTTAATACCGAAGCCGAAGTCGACTACATCATCGATTTGGTCGCATCGTCGGTCGAGCGCTTGCGCACGCTGTCGCCGCTGTGGGAGATGCATCAAGATGGGATTGATCTAACTACCATCCAATGGACCCCGCATTGATGGGGCGGGGCGTGAGTGGCGATCCGCAGTGCCGGGCTGCGTTGGCGCTGCGCTTCCGGTCCTCACGCACAGGCAGTGCGCTGCGGTCCGGTGCTCGCGCCGCCTTGCCGGGCACGCGGCTAGCCACTCACCTCTCCGGATCGAGCTCGCGTGATTTTTTACCAATGAACTGTTCCCTTAGCTCGTAACTGAAACCACCTCCAGCTCATCTCATTTGAGATCTTCGATAGGAAAACATTATGGCTTACTCAGAAAAACTGCTCGATCATTACGATAACCCCCGCAACGTTGGCGTCTTTGGCAAAGAAGAAGACGATGTCGGCACTGGGCTGGTCGGTGCACCTGCCTGTGGCGACGTGATGCGCTTGCAAATCCGCGTCAAAGACGGCGTGATTGAAGATGCCAAGTTCAAAACGTTTGGTTGTGGCTCGGCAATTGCGTCGTCCTCGCTGGCCACCGAAATGATCAAAGGCATGTCGCTTGAACAGGCCGCATTGATCACCAACACCCAGATCGTGGAAGAGCTGAATTTGCCGCCAGTGAAGATTCACTGCTCGGTGTTGGCCGAAGACGCCATCAAAGCAGCGATTGACGACTACCGCAAAAAGCAAGCAGCCAAGGCGTAATCCCATGCAAGCTACAGCCACGCCAACGTCCTCGACCACCTCAACGCCCGTTGCCGCTGCGCCCGCAGTTGTCGCTGACGCGAGCAAAAAAACTATTGAGATCACCGAACACGCAGCGCAAGAAATTGTCAAACAACGGGCCAAACGTGGCACGCCCGAAGCGCGTATTCGGGTCGGTGTGCGCGGTGGTGGCTGCACTGGTTTTTCGTACGTTTTTGAATGGGCCGATGAAGTGCGTCCCACCGATAAAGAATTCACGGCGTTTGGCGCAGGCATTGTGGTTGACCCAAAGAGCTTCGTGTATCTAGCTGGCCTCCAGCTCGATTTTATTCGCGGCATGATGGGCCATGGTTTTAAATTTAATAACCCGAATGCTAAGGGTGCCTGTGGTTGCGGCGAAAGCGTGCAATTCT
>JAYWHS010000594.1:0-3297 GCA_043777635.1 Kofleriaceae bacterium
GTGCGGCTTTCTTCGATGGTGAGCAGCTTTTTGCGTAACGCTTGTTCGACATTGTTGCGCATCTTGCCGAGCAGGTCGCTCGGTTGATAATCGACAAATTGCAGCACTTCGCTCACCGTGTCGCCGGGCACAACTTCTTTGATCTCGTAGTCGCCTTCGTCGTTGAGCTGCACATGGACGGTGTTGGTATCGCCGAACAAGTTGTGCAAGTCACCCAAGATTTCTTGGTAGGCACCAACCAAAAAGATGCCCAAGAAATAATCTTGACCATCGGCTTTGGGATGTAATTCCAAGACGTGCTTGACATCGCGCATATCAATAAACGAGTCGATTTTGCCGTCGGAGTCGCAGGTAATGTCGGCCAACGTAGCCCGCCTAGTCGGCTCTTCATTGAGCCGATGAATCGGGCAGATTGGGAACAGTTGATCGACGGCCCAAGCATCGGGCACCGATTGAAACATTGAGAAGTTACAGAAGTAGGTATCCGACAGGGCTTTTTCTAAGCCTTCAAATTCTTCGGGTGCGTGGGCTAAGCCTCGCGACATGTGCAACACCTTTTCACAGGTGGCCCAGAAAAGATTTTCGCACAACACCCGGTTTTCCAGCGACAAGTGGCCCAAGTTGAACAGCTGCAAAACTTGGTCTTTGTATTCCACCGCGTCGTGGTAGGTCTCGAGCAAATTCTTTTGTGACGCGCCTTGGTAGGTTTCCCACATGTTGGTAACCAGCGGCGCGGCTGGCTTAGGCAATTCTTTGGGTACGGTGGTGCCAAATTCGGTGACGCCAAGCACGTTGACCACCAACACCGAATGATGGGCAGCGATCGCTCGGCCCGATTCCGACACGATGTTTGGATGCGGCACGCCGTCGGCATCGCAGATCTCTTTGATCGCGTAAACCACGTCGTTGGCATATTCTTGAACCGTGTAGTTCATCGACGATGCAAAGTTGCTTTGCGAGCCGTCGTAGTCAACGCCAAGACCGCCGCCGACGTCGAGGTATTTCACACCTTTGGCGCCCATCTTGTACAACTCGACGAAGAAACGGCCGGCTTCGCGCAAGGCGTTTTTGACGCTCTTGATCGCCGAGATTTGCGAGCCCAAGTGGAAGTGCAACAGTTTGAGCGTGTCGGCTTCACCCCAGGCTTTGAGCTTGGTGATGGCTTCGACCATCTCGGCTGCCGACAGTCCAAATTTCGAAAAATCGCCGCCGGATTGTTCCCAGCGACCAGCGCCACGCGACGACAAGCGGGCGCGAATACCCAGCGAAGGTTTGATCTTGAGTCGTTCGGAAACGCGCCGAATTTGGTCGAGCTCGGTTGGTTTTTCAACCACCAAAATCACGGTCTTGCCCATCTTGGATGCCAGCAGCGCCGTCTCGATGTACTCGTCGTCTTTGTAGCCGTTGCAGATGATCAGTGATTCATCGTCTTGATGAATGGCCATGACCGCAAGCAACTCAGGCTTGGAACCGGCTTCGAGACCATAGTGAAATGGTCGGCCGAACTCGATGATTTCTTCGACGACGGTGCGGTTCTGGTTCACTTTGATCGGGTACACGCCGCGGTACTGGCCGCCGTAGCCGTATTCTTTGATCGCCGTATTAAACGCGCCACACAACAACTCAATGCGAGCTTTCAGAATGTCGGAAAAGCGCAGCAAAATTGGCAGTTGAATGCCGCGCTCGTTGAGCTCTTGAATGAGCTCTTTCATGTCGATCTTGCCTTGCGGCTTGCCAGGTTCAGCAGCCTGAGGCGTGACGATCAGCGAGCCTTGCTCGTTGACATCGAAGTAGCCGCAGCCCCAGCGCTGGATGTTGTATAAATCGTTGGCGTCGGCAGCTGTCCAGCGGCGCAACGGATCATTGGCATTCAGAGCTTTAACGCGGGCCATTATGTAGATCAACTAGGGCTTTTTGCCCGGCGGTGCAAGATCCAACGGGGCATTAAAACGACCGATTTGGCTTGCTGATGTCGACGACAAGTCACCTTGGTCGATTCACCTGTTCCGGTTGCCGGTTACTTGATATGGACCCGCGCTTGCGGCAACGCTTTGTGCCTGGCGGCCGTTTGCTGAACTAGTTGCAAAATTGGCCCCGGAATAAACACTTCGGTGGCGGGCTTTATAACTACGCCAGCGGCGGACAATTGCTCAAGAAACAGCAGGCAGTTGTCCATTTTCGCCATATGGACGTTGGCCCACATCAGGCGTTTGTCGCGTTTTTTGATGCTTATGGTAAAGCCGGCAACCGCGACGTATTCGATGTCCGCAAAGCCGATATCACCTTTTTTCTGATGGCGCAGCACATTGCCGTCAAACGAAAATGGCGCATAGCTAGGCCGGGCGGCTAACCGAGGGTGCAAGTGGCTGACCGCTTCTTCGATAGCGACACTGGCATGCTGAAACTGGGTGCCGATCACGACCGGTTTGCCACCGTTGCGCGAGACAACCTTGAGCGAGCCAAGGCTAAACACCCGGTTGGGTACGTTTTTGCGGTCGGCCGCAGCTTGCACCGCCGCGACTACTAATACCCCGATTAAGCCACCTCCTCCGGCCGCAGCGCCTGCGTTATGGCGGCCAGACAAATAGCGATAGTGCGCAACATCGTTCCAATCGATACTCGACGAGCTCAACCTGCGATGCTGGGTGATGCCCGCAGGGGAAATTTCCAAGGCAATTCGCTTCGACGCTTTGGCTAACCAGGCCGCGCCAGCGATGGTCGCCAGGCCGAGCACGCCTGCGACCACTTTCGACGCTAAGCCAATCGCTGCAATGGGTAGCAATAAGATGATCGTGGTGACCACGATGGCGGTGGTTGCAGATTTTGGCCGAAAGACAATTGGCGTGGCGGTCCCGTTCATCGCATTATCGTACAAGCGAAAGCGGCTCAAAAGCCGCGCATGAAGCGTCGCAGCGGATAATTGTCGACAAATGTCGGCAACTGCCATTTGCCCTTGCTCCGCCGGCCGTTTTTGGCCAGATTCATCAACCCAATTTATGGCAACTCCGACCCCACCGCGGACTGCGCCTTCTGGCGCGAATGCTCTAATTATTAACGACGAAGAAGCGCTATTCGCGCAAATTTCAGCGCGGGTCGCCGCCGGTGACGACGACGAAGATGTGCGCCCGACGCTTGGGGCCAGTGACCTCGACGCCGATCTCATTTCCTTGCGCGATCAAATCGGTGAAGCTCGGCCCGAAGATTTGCCGCCGCTGATCGAGCAAATGACGCGCCTTGCATCACTGCGCAGTCGGTTGGGGACAGGACGACAGCTGCCGGTGGATTTGCAATCACCTT
>JAYWHS010000595.1:0-3293 GCA_043777635.1 Kofleriaceae bacterium
TGGGCCCGTTGTCACGGGTGCTCGGCCACTGAACACCATTACGGTTACCACCACACTGCCGTACGTTGCAGGCGCAACCTACAACGATGCGTTTCACACCCGGACGATCACGCTTGGCTACAACGTAGCTGGCACCAGCCCCGATAAGCCGGGCTTCCTGATTTGCAATGGTGCGTTCACCCCATACCGCGAACTCACTTCGATTACTGAATCGGCCGTCGGCCGTGGCGCGGGGTTGATCACGCAGCCGCCGGTTACGTTTGCGTATGGCACGGCCAACATCCAGCGCACCGTTAACGCAGCATCGCCAACGTTGCCCTCAACATTAACCACACCGTTTTCGTTGATGAATGGGCTGCGCTTTCAACCGCGTGATGCGGTTTACCTGTGGCCTGAAGTTCAAGGCATGTACCTCGACTTCGATGGTGACTCGCGCCCTGACCGTTTGGAAATCGCTGAAGGCGGCAATGAATGCGTTGTCAATTGGTACCGCAATACACCCACGGGATGGGTCGCAAAAACACCTCTGACGCTGCCACGGCTGCCGTGGAAAAATGGGGCGACCAAAGCATTTGTCGAAGAGGAACGCTGTTCGCTCAATGGCCAACATACCTTGGTTGCCAATGCTCCTGCGCCGTGCGGCGGTGCACAAGAAGGCTCGTACCTTTCATATCGCTGGATGGACATGAACGCCGATGGCTTGCCGGATTTGGTAACGGCCATCGAGCGTGACGGCGATCAATACAATCCAGATTTGGCACCGCCGTTTGGGCCCATCAGTTGTACCGGCGCACCAAACAATGGTTGCGAAGTCTTTCCATCCAACATGATGGCATCGCTACGTACCTGCAATGGGGATGGCAAATTGTGTTCGCTCAATTATGGCGCGCTGAAAACGGCGGAACAAACGCCCGGCATGACCGCGAATCGCGATTGCCGTGAGCTGGTTGCGCAAAAACAAGGCGTGGAGCCACCCGTCAATAATCCGTGCCCTCAAACGCAGACGTGCGCGAGCGAATTTGGCGGCTGTGCAACTATCAGTACCGGCGATAATCTGGACGCATGGAAGTGTTGGCTCAACGAGCCGCCGCCCAGCCAGGAACCGGTGCCGCCAACACCGCCGCCTGCTACGTGTGGTAACGAAGTACGGAAGCCTTACACAGTTTGTGATTACACAACTTATCCTTGGTGGGTCTATCCCAATTTGGGTAATGGCCAAATAGGACCAGCCCAGCTCAAGTTATCGCCGGTGCCGCTGGAAACCGACGCCGGTGAAAGCTCAGTTGCTGGTTATCCGGGTGGGAGTCGCCAAGAATATGCTGATTTCGATGGTGATGGCATACCCGATGCGACCGCAGTCGGACGGTCCAACAAGACCGATCGTATTGATCAGCCGCCGTACTGGATCATCAAGCCCGGCGACGGCATCGGCGGTGTGCAACGCCGTTTAAGCACGCACGAGTACGTGTTTGAAACACCTCATGGCCTGCACATGGCCAGCAATGGTCCGGATCTAGCGTCCACAGGTAGCTTGTATTCAATCAATCTCACTGTAGATCTCAACGGCGACGGTTTGCGAGATCATGCGGCGACGTCCCAGGGTTGGACCGACAATAATTGGCCGAATTATGGTGGCACTTCGCTCTCGGTTGGATTCAATGATGGCACTCGTTTCATCTCGTACGGACAAGGTGCGTCGTACGTCACGGTGCCACCGCTCAATGTTTCGCGTTTTGTTTCAGATTTGCCATGCAATCCCACCGATGGTTGCTGGGAAGCGCAATTTGGAGCACGTGAAAGCTCAACGCGCTTGGTCGATGTCGATGCTGACGGCCGGCCTGACCTTGTCACAAAAGATGCCGCCAACGTCTTCCGTGGCAATTTCAATCTAAGCGGAATTTTTGCAGCCAACAATACGCCCATCGACGCTGCGGTACGCAATCGTGTGGTCGCTGGTGGCGGTTATACGTTGCCAAGCGCAGCAGCTGGTTGGCCGGCGCATATGGCTGGCACCTGGCGGGTTGAATCAGATTTTATGGATCTCAACGGCGACGGGATCACTGAAGCCCTTGAAAAAGGTAGCGGCACCATGGTTGTCAGATCCTACGATCCTGCCGGCCACCCGCCACGCTTGCTGTATCAAATCAGCAATGGCCGTGGCGCAACGACTACGGCCTTGTACTCATCGATGAGCGGCGCGGCAGTCGAGCAACATCCCGAACTTGGCAAACGTACGCCGAACACCATGTGGGTGGTCGCATCCATGACAACCAGCGACGTGTTCGCTGCCACGGCAACCACCACGTCGAACTACTACAAAAATCCAGTCTTCAATAAAGATCCGGGTGATCCAGGCGAGCCCACCACCGGCAAGTGGTCGTTCCGTGGCTTTGAAGAAGTCACCACCACTGGCGCTACCGGTGCCAAAACCGTACAGCGGTTTGGCTATGGCAGTTTGTTGTCGCCCGATTGGTCGGGTCGGCTGACCACCACGTTGACCAGATCGGCCGAAGCGCCGGCGGCTGTGGTGTCGATTTCCGAAACCCAATGGAGCCAGAAAGTTTCTGGTAACAATTACATCGTCACCTATCATCCCTTAACCGAATCGAAATGGACCTGTAAAAACGCACAATACGAAAGTACCTGTCGCGGCGACCCGTCAACGTTTAGCAAAAACAGCACCACGTACGAGCAATTGCCGGTGACTGGTAATGCGCAAGTATGGGTCGCTGCAGCATCGCAAGCTCAAGGCAAAGGTTCACGCACCAGCACTGCGCTGGTCGACGGTGATCGCACTGCAACTGCTACGTTTGCGTTGGTGTCGACTGCCACGCAGTATTTTTTGCGCGGTACTTCGACGAGCAGTTTTGTACAAACCGGCGCAGCGCTGGTGGCCAACGGCAAAACCGAAACCGATTGGACCGAAGGCGGATTGCCGGCGCAATATCAATGGCTCGCACCGATTCGTCAGCGTACGTATTTCAACGCCACGCAGTACGCCGAATCGCGCGTGGTCTACGACTGGCCTACTGGCAATGTGTTGGAGCGTTGGAAGCCAGAGCAGTTGGCGGCGGCGACCACCAAAACTACGTACACGTATGATCCGTACAAGCTGTACGTCTTAACTGAAACCAATGAAAAAGGTCATGCCGTCGACACCTTGCATGACTACGGCACCGGCGCTGTGGTTTCGGTGAGAGGCCCGAACATCGCAGGCTGCGCACCAACCTGCACCGGCCCGCTCAAAGAAGAACACAACACCAAGGTCGACGCTTGGGGCCGACCAACGTCGA
>JAYWHS010000596.1:0-11462 GCA_043777635.1 Kofleriaceae bacterium
TGGCCGTTGCAGTTACGCGCCGACGGATATTGGATTGTGCCGTGGCTGCGCAATGATGCGCACTTGCTGCAAACTACGCTACCAACGCCGGCCCAACTAACCGAGCAGCAACCGGCTATCGCGCACGCATTGGCTAGTTTTGCTGGGTTGTTTGGCGAGCTCGCTGCGCCCCGCCCAGTCAACGGTAGCGATGCCACCACCGAAGCTGCACGGTTTGTCAGTGGCGCCATAGACTATTGGATTGCCGGCAGCTGGCAACTTGGCGAACTCGGTGCAGATGTGCACATCGCCGTGTCCGCATTGCCGCATGCACCGATTGGCGCGCAACTTTTCGTGGTACCGCGCTGCGCCGTGCATGCCGCCCGGGCCTGGCACTTGATCGCTGCGTTAACGGCTCCCGACGTAATGCGCGAGTTCGCAGCGATGGACGGCCTCATTTCACCAGCTGCCAGCCCAGACCCGCAAGCACCTCGCCGGGTGGTCGAAATTCACACGGCCCTGCAAGATGCGGTGCCGCTGCCGCTAGTGCCGGCCACTGCGTTACTTTTTGACGACCTCGGGCCTGCGCTCACCGCCGTGGTCGATCACGAAGCCTCGGCCGACGAAGCTGCGGCTGGCTTAGTGCGCAGCTGGACTCGCGTGTTGGTCGGTGCACCATGACGCAACTACGTTGGTCGTTGCGATGGCGCGTGTTGATTTCCATGGCAGTCGCGGTCACGCTGCCGGTCTTGGTGGTCGGAGCCATGGCGATTTGGCGGGCCCGTTCCAATGTAAAGCAAGAGGTCGACGCCGGTGCACTCGCGCACATTCGCGCCATTGGGGCCGGGCTTGATGGCGCGTTGCAAGACGCTCGACGCACCGTCGAATTTGCCGCGGCGCAATGGGCCGACGGCCGTGCCACCGATGAATCCCCAGCTGCGACGAATCGACAATTGCGTCGATTACGGCGAACCGTGCCGATGTTAGCGAGCGCTAGTTTAGTTAGCCGCGACGGTATACTGGTCGCTGGTGACCCATTGCCCGCAGGTGTTGAGCTTGGTCGCGACAGTTTTGGTGGCTACATTGGCGACGCGGTGCAACTTGCGGGCGGCGCAGCTGTGTTTCTGGTGGTGCAAGCACGCAGCCGCACCGGCGAACTCGAAGGCGCCTTGGCATGTGCCTTAGATCTTGAATTCGTCCGAGCCCAAGTTGCCGCTGCGCGCTTAGGGCCAGGCGCGCGCATGCTGGTTCTCGACAGCGAAGGCACCCCAATTGCGAGCAGCGACACCACCACGCAATTGGCGCAATCCTCGGTGCAACACGCTTTACGGTTGGCGCAAGCCAATGTCTTCGAAGGCACCTTTGAGCGAGCGGGCTGGCTCACCGCCTATCGAAACCTAGCTGGGTTTCAATCGCAACGCGGTATCAATTGGGTGATCGTTCACCAACAGCCCACGCGCGAAGCGTACCGCCTGGCCCGCGCCGCTGCACGCGACACGATTGCGGTCGGCGTGATTGCACTGACCTTGGCGTTGTTGTTCGGCGGGTGGTTTGCCAGTCGGCTGACGAGGCCGCTCACCGCCTTGGCGCGCCGCGCCGACGACATCGCGGAAGCCCGCGACGGTGCGATAGCTAGTGTTCGCATCGACGGTCCCGGCGAAATTGGCGTGTTGGCCAAACGGCTCGATGAGATGGCCGAACGCGTTGCGGAGCGCGCGCATTTACAAACCGCGTTGGCGCGTGGCGACCGCCTGGCCTCGGTCGGCGTTATGTCGGCGCAGCTGGCCCACGAAATCAACAATCCGCTCACCACCGTGATGGGCTACGCGCATTTATTGCTTGAAGACAAATCGGCCGAGCATCCCGACCACGCCGGGTTACAACTGATCGCCGACGAAGCCGAGCGCATGAAACGCATCGTCGCCGCCCTATTGCGTTACGCCAGGGCCGAAAGCGTCGATGATCAACTCGGCGCGCATGACGTGGCCATCTGTGATTTACAAGCAACGGTTGGCCATGCGGTATCATTAGCACTACCGCAATTACGCAAATCACAATTGCGGGTCAACCATGATGTGCCGGCCGGGCTACGCGTCACCATGACCGGCCGCGCCCTCGAACAAGTGCTGGTCAACCTCCTGCAAAATGCGATTCACGCTACCCAAGGTGCTGGCACGATCAGCATCACCGCACACCCAACCCCCGGCGATATTGCTGCACAAATCATGGTGCGTGATGATGGGCCTGGCGTTGCCGAAGAAGATCGAGCGCGGATCTTTGACCCGTTTTTTTCCACCAAACAGGCAGCAGCCGGCACCGGGCTGGGCCTCGCTGTATGTAAACATTTAATCGGCACCGCTGGCGGGTCGATTGAGTTGCGGGCGCCGAGTGCCGAACATCCTCGTGGCGCAACATTTGTCATCGTGTTACCTCTGCATCACGAGTCCGACCCATGAATCCTAGCCGCATCCTAGTTGTTGACGACGAGCGTGGCATTCGCGCGTTATGTACCGATGTCTTAACGCGAGCCGGTTATCAGGTCGACAGCGTCGATACTGCGGCTGCGGCGGTGGTGGCGGTTACCAAGCAACGCTATAGCCTGGTGTTGTGCGACATCAACCTGCCCGACGGTGATGGGGTTTCACTCCTACCTAAACTGCTCGCAGGCGATCCAGCGCCGACGGTGTTGCTCATCACGGCGTACCCGTCGATCGACACCGCCGTGCGTGGCATGAAACACGGCGCGCGCGATTACCTGGGCAAACCGTTTTCGCCCGACGAGCTGCGCATGGTTGTGGCCCGCGCGTTGGCAGAAGACGAGCTGCGTCGGCAACACAGCGATCTCAAACGCACGCTGGCATACGGCACGATGATCGGCGAATCGGCGGCGATGCAACAACTTCGCACCACGATTGATCGGGTCGCTGCGAGTGATGCAGCAGTGTTGATCACCGGCGAAAGTGGCACCGGCAAAGAACTGGTCGCCAGGGCCATTCACTTCGCTGGGCGACGAGCATCAGGGCCGTTTGTGCCAGTCAATTGCGGCGCCTTGGTTGGCAACTTGCTCGACTCTGAGCTGTTCGGCCATGTCCGCGGCGCATTTACCGGAGCTGATAGCAGCAAGCGCGGCCTATTTATCGTCGCTGACGGCGGCACGTTGTTGCTCGACGAAATTGGCGAGTTGCCGCTCGACCTGCAACCTAAATTGCTGCGCACGTTGCAGGAAGGTGAGGTCAAGCCAGTGGGCGCAACCAATGCCACCATCGTTAACGCCCGCGTTATTGCAGCCACCAATCGGAATTTGGCCGCCGGTGCCGCCGCCGGCACGTTTCGCGAAGATTTGTATTACCGATTGGCGGTGGTAACCATCGACGTGCCACCCTTGCGCCAACGCCGCGACGATATTCCGTTGCTGGTGCGCCACTTCGCTGACGCTGCCGCGCAGCGCGCCGAACGCAGTCGTTTCGAAATCACGGAGCGCGCGATGGCGGAGCTAGTAGCCCGGGCATGGCGAGGTAATGTTCGCGAACTTGAAAACATCATCGAACGTGCAGCCATTATGGCGCGCAGTGATGTGCTCGACAGCAATGACTTCGCAGCGCCGATGCTGGGCCAGCCGACAATGGCCGCCAGTAATGATTTAGGGTTGGTGCCGCTCGACGAATTGGAACGCAATCATATTCTGCGGGTGTTGGAACACTGCGCTGGGCAAAAATCTAAAGCTGCACTGATGCTGGGCATCAACCGTACGACGCTGTGGAAGAAATTGCGGTTGTATGGCTTGGACGATAGCGAGGATGGGGCGGTGTTATAGAGAGCGAGGCGGAGCTTGACGGTCGTCCTGCGGTTGGCCACACCGCCGCCAAGGTTTGTGCTCGCGCGTCGCCTTCGCGTTGCGGTTGGCTGGCACATTTGATAGCGAAGACTTGCAGTGCGAACAGGCACGGATACATGTCCGGTTTACGGACATACGTTTTTATTAGAATGTGAGAAATATTTTTCGATTTATGCTGACGTATCTTTTAGACGAAGCGTCGACAATAAGGCCACCACGCGCGACCGGATCTCGTCACGAATTTGCCGGACGTTCTCCAAGGGCTGGCCTTTCGGATCTGGGAGCGGCCAATCATCGCGAGCGACACCCGGAACAACCGGGCATTCGTCCCCGCATCCCATCGTGACGAGGAGCTGTGCGGTGCTGGCCAGCTCAGCCGTAAGCCGCTGAGGGCGCGCAGAAGCCAGGTCGATGCCAACCTCATGCATGACGGCAACGACCTCGGGGTGGACTCGCGCTCCAGGTGCGGTCCCAGCGGACGTGGCACGTCCGACGTGGACGGGTGCCAGCACATTAAAAAACGCAGCGGCCATCTGCGAGCGGCCGGCGTTGTGTACACATGCGAAGATGATGTGCATCATAAAATACCTCCTTCTGCATCAGACGTGTTCGTGCCCACCGGGACCAGCCACGTCACGACCACCGTCGCGGCCAACGCGCCGATGAGCTGGGCGCAGATAAACCCGAGGACGTCCACTGGACGAATCCCAGCGAATGTATCGCTCAAGCATCGTGCGATCGTTACCGCAGGGTTGGCGAAGGACGTCGACGCCGTGAACCAATATGCGGCCGTAATGTAGGCAGCCACAGCACCGGGCACCGCACTTTTCCGGCGACGTGACACGGCAAAGATGACTACGAGGAGTCCAAACGTGGCGACGCCTTCGCTAAAAAGCTGGGCGTTGCCTTGGCGAACGTGCGTGGACAGCGAGACCAGAGGTTCATCAAACATCGTATTCGCTGCGAGGGTGCCGAGGCTTCCACCTACGATCTGCGCCATGATGTAGAGAGCGGCGTCCCGCCACGGCAGGTTGCGTTTCCACGCCATCGCCAAGGTCACGGCCGGATTGAGATGTGCGCCGGAGACCGGACCCAAAGCCGAAATGATAGCGTAGAGCCCGGCCCCTGTAGCCAGCGTGTTCGCGAGCAGTGCCACCGCGACGTCGCCGTGTGCCAGACGCTCGGCCATGATGCCTGAGCCCACAACGACCGCTACCAGAAGAGCCGTACCGAGAGCTTCCGCCGCTACACGGCGAGGTAGTTCAGGTCCCAGCATCTTCGGCCGGTTCGCAACAGCTGGGAGCACAGCGAGCAACATCGATATCGGAGATTTTGAGCGAGATGTGGGGCTTGAGCTCGGACATAATGCTTTTCTTTCATTTTCGAAAAAATCGAAACGTTGAACCCAAAAAAGGGCTACTTCAGCAGCAACCCGCTTTGCGGCCTTTCCCGGCCTTGCAACAGTCTTCCCAGAGGTAGTCGGTCAGGATCCGCAAGGCGTTGTAGTCGGCCCGGTAGAAGATAAACTTGCCGTCAGGACGTGGGCGAAGCAGACCAGCAGCGGCCAACTTTTCGAGATGATGGCTCAGGGTGGACCATGGGATGTCAAGCTTGGCCTGAAGGTCGCCGACCACAGTCCCCTGAGGATCGCCCTGGACAACGAGACGCAGCACCGACAAACGGATCGGATTCCCAAGCGCCGCAAGTTGGGTGGCGTGCTTATCGACCTTCGACGACATGGGATAATACGTTTCTACTTTTATCGAAACGTTATGTCAAGGCCATCCGTGAACCATCACGGCTAAACCCAACGCATCGAAATGGGCCGGCGAACCGATCGACTAGGCAAGGTGCATCGACTACTTGGTGTGATGCGCGGTGGCAATGGCAAAGCGATGCGGGTTAGCGCTTAAACTCGTAGGTGACCGAGATATCCAAGTTCAACTCCTGGGTGTCGACGGCAAGCTGCGTTGCGCTATCGGCCGACGGTGCGTTGGCAGAACTATTGGACACCTGTGGGAAATAGGCGTTTTGCCACATGTATCCGCCCGAATTTTCAACCACGCCAATCACGGGACCAATGTCAAACCCAAGGTTGGTGGCCATTTGCTTGGCTTTGGCTTTGGCTGCATTGAGTGCCATGTCGCGCACTTGTTTTTTTAGCTCGTCGAGGCTCTCTTTGCGAAAGCTGCTCGACATCGTGGAAATTCCTGCGGCTGCGCCAGCGTCGAAGATATCGCTGATCTTGGTAAAATCTTTGGTGGTCACAACGACATGAGTTTCCGAGCGAAAACGTCGCGACACAACTTCGCCGTTGCGATTGTAATCAATGACCGGCGTGAGTTGCACGCTCGATAATTTGATATCACCAGTTTGAATCCCAGCGGCTTGCAACAGTTCTACCAATTTGCGCTGCCGCTCCTTGGTCAACGCTGCGGCTGCGGCGCTCTTGGTGCCTTCGCCCGAAATCGTCATCGCAACATCGGCGCAATCCGGCACAATCTGCAATTTGGCCGCACCAGTAACGCTAAAACTCGGCGGTACGCGCGGGGTCGCCATCGAGATTTCGACAGGGGTGGCGCGGCTTGGCGACGAACAACCAACTGCACCGGAGGTGACGACGGCAGCGAGCAACATGGCAGAGATAGAGCGTGGCGCGAGTTTCATAACAGCCTTTCCAGCGTTGACAGTGTAGGTGGGTCTAATGAGTAGACGCGCATCTGAGCCAAACGTTGCTGGCACTGGGTCGGCCTTACACACACCTTACAGACCAGCTGGATTTGGGCCGCCCCACCCCGCCGTGAACGTGGCATCATGGTGACGTGCGGATATTGATAGTTGAAGATGAGCCAACCCTGCGCATGGGGTTAGTCGATTTACTCAGCGGCGATGGCCACCAGGTCCAAAGCGTGGCCGACGGTAATCTGGGGTTGGCCTTGGCGTTAGCAGAAGTTTTCGACCTACTGATCCTTGATTGGATGTTGCCGGGCATGGCGGGCATCGACATCTGTCGACGAGTGCGCGCGGCGCGGCCAAGTGTGCCGATCATGATGCTGACTGCGCGTGGTGATGAAGCCGACAAAGTTCGCGGCCTTACCGACGGTGCCGATGATTACGTGACCAAACCGTTTTCGGCACGCGAACTACTAGCTCGGGTCCGAGTTCTGGGTCGGCGTGCACCACCGCCGCAACTCGAACAGCTTAACGTTGATGGTGCCAGCATCGATTTTGCACGACTCACGGTAGTCCGCGACGGCGCCACCGCCGAGTTAGCACCACGCGAAGTTGGCATGTTACGGTTGCTGCACGAACGCGCCGGTCGCGTGGTCAGCCGCGCCGAAATCTTAGAACACGTCTTTGGCCAGCGCGGCGATTTACAGACGCGGGCCGTCGACATGGCAATCGCGGTGTTACGAAAAAAAATCGAACGCGATGCTGCGCATCCCACCATCATCGTATCAATTAAAGGCGCAGGTTACGCCTGGGGCACTGCTGCGCCATGAAAACACCCCTCGCTGCGCTAGCGTTGGTGATCGGGCTCGCGGTTGGCTTGGTCGGCTGGTTTTCGGCTGGCTATCGTGCAGCCCAAAACGACGATCGCCGACGCCAAGAAGCGTTGTTGCAACAGACCGATGCGCGCGCCGCTGACGTAGCCAAACAGTTACGCGCGGCGTTGCGGCAGATCGAACGGGTCGAAAACAGCCGACCGTATTATGAGTTCTCAAACTTGTTCCACGATCCGCGTGGCGCAGCACAAGGGCTGGCCGTGGCACCCTCGCCGTTGGCCAATGGCCCCACCGACCCACTGGTGCGCAGCTATTTTCAAATAGCGCGGCAACCCAGCGGCAGTTGGAGAGTGTCGATGCCCACGATCAATGATGACTTGCCGCAATTGAGCAACCTCGTGAGTGGCGACGATGCGCTACGCCAACAATTGATGCAGGCGGCGCCGACGATCGTAGCAGCGGTAGCGGCACGACCAACTGCGACGGCAACCGATCCTGGGCAAATCGTGGCAGCCAATGAGCCAGCGAACGCAAAGGTGCAGCGGCTACCGCAACAACGCCTTGGCAACGACAACAGCAACGACAACAGCAACGACAACGTCGCCCAACAGATTCAACTCACCCCTGATCAATATCAGCAGAACAACAACCCGAACGATGTCTACATTCAAGCGCAGCAAGTTGCGGTGCCGACGCCGCAAGTGCGCAAGCCAACGCCTCAAGCCGCACAAACTTCGCGACCAGCCATGGCGGCAGCGTTGGGCAAAGCCACGGCACCGCCACCACTGATGGTCACGATGTACGCGTATGAAGCTAAAGTGCTAATGCTCGGAACACAACCAACGATGATGGCGCTGCGCCGCGTAGTCACGCCCGATGGTGAACTGACGCAAGGTATTGCGCTCGACGGCGATGCGATCGACGCGTGGTTGGCCGAACGGGCCCCGGGAGCTGTGCTAAGCGCAGCGCCGCCAACTGCGCAACGCGCGCACGCAACGTTGGCGTGGACCGACAACGCTCTGCCGCAACCCAGCTTGGAGCTGCCATGGATGGTTACGTTGCCATACCCGTCGATCGCCCAACAAACCGATGCACGCGTCGCCGGTTTTTTGCGTAGCTTCACCCCGTTAGCGTTGTTGGTCACGGCGTGTGGCGGACTCGCTATTTGGGTGTTGTTGCGCACCGACCGATTAGCCCGACAACAAGCACGCTTTGCAGCCAGCGCAGCGCATGAACTGCGCACACCGCTCGCCGGCCTGCAATTGTACGGCGATATGTTAGCCGATAATCTCGGCGACCCAACCAAAGCACCAACCTATGCCCGCCGAGTTTCCGACGAAGCAGCGCGGTTAGGCCGCGTGGTCTCGAACATGCTGGGAGTTTCACAACTTGAGCGCGGCAATATCCATGTCACGGTTGCAACCGCCGACTTGACAAGCGTGGTTCGCGACGTCATTGCAGCACTAGGCCCGGGCCTGCAAGCCAACGGGGCCTCGGTCACGCTGCACAGCGAGACCGTGGTTATGGCGCGCTTTGATCGCGACGCGGTGACCCGGATCGTCGGCAATTTGCTCGACAACGCTGAAAAATATAGCCGCCAAGCCGGCCGCGAAATCACCTGTACCGTGCGCCAAACCAACACCGGTGCCCTTGTCCGGATTTCGGACCAAGGCCCCGGCGTGCGCATGCCATCGCGCAAACTATTTCGACCGTTTGTCCGAGGCAGCAACCCGGATAGCCCGGCCGGCTTAGGCTTGGGGCTGGCACTCTCGCGCACGTTGGCTCGTGCGATGGGTGGCAACGTATGCTATCGCCGCAACAGCGATGATACTGCGACCGAGTTCGAACTGACGCTGCCGGCCTAGCTGCCGCCTAACCACGACGCTTCGACTCAATAACCATGTTTGCGCAGCGACACGTTGGCCACCAGCCCCATCGCAGCGAAAAACACCAGCAACGAACTACCTCCGTAGCTGATGAACGGCAACGTCACGCCAACCACCGGCGCTAAGCCAAGGACCATCGCAACGTTGACCACAACATGCCAAAACGTCATTGCGGCGACGCCGACGCAAATGACTGCACCGCAACGATCACGCGCGGTCATGGCGGAATTCATAATCCAAACCAGTAAGAAACCAAACACTAGCAGCAACATCACCGAGCCCGCAAAGCCCCATTCTTCGGCCAGCACCGAATACGGAAAATCAGTCCAATGCTCAGGCAAAAAATCGAATTGATTTTGCGTGCCTTCGCCAAAACCCTTGCCCCAAAAGCGTCCAGAACCAACGGCAAAAATCGACTGGCGAGTATGCCAGCCAGTCCCGGTTGGATCGTTGCTTGGATCAATGAATGCCAATACCCGGTTTTTTTGATAGGCGTGCATCATTTCCCAGAACAGGGGCACCACCGATAGACCACCCAGGGTCACGTAGACCATCGGGCGGACGTTCACCATGGTTAAAAATCCAACCGTCAAGATGATCAACGTTAACAACGTTGAGGTACCAAGATCCGGTTGGGCCGCGATGAGGCCGACCGGGATTACCAGCGCGGCAACTTTGAGCCCCAATTCGTTGGTCGACATTTTGCTAACTTCAGCGTCAAGGGCGAGTTTGGCTAAGCCCAAAATGATCGCAAGTTTCGCAAACTCTGAAGGTTGGATGCCCAAGGGCCCGACGTTGAGCCAACGATAACTACCTTTGCCATGTGCGCCTTCGCCCAGCAGCCGCACCACCAACAACAAACCGATCGCACTGATCACAATAGGCCACGCCAAGCGCACTAGCGCGCGATAATCAACCATCGTAGCGACAACAAAAACTACCGCGCCCACGATCATCCAGCGCAGTTGCTGATCAAACTTGCTGTGATGCTTGGTGCCTTTGGTTGCGCTGTACAAATTGAGCAAGCCAACGCCGCAGATAATCACAATGGTGATCACCAACGGCCAATCAATAGCTGCGCGGAATCGGCGCCACCGACTCAGGCCAATTGCGGCGCGCGGCAATTCGATACGCGAACCTCTCATGGCACCACCGCGTGGGCCGCGCCGGCCGCTGAACCGACCGCTGACGGCGCACCTGGCATGATCGGCACAGTCTCTGCACTCGATGATTTTTTCATGCGGGTCTTGGTCATGTAGTACTCGAACAACTGCTTGGCGATAGGGGTCGCAACTTTGCCACCCGAGCCGCCATGCTCGATCATGACAACGATGACAATCTCGGGTTCATCGGCCGGCGCCCAGCCGGCGAACCACGCATGCGAATACGACGGATGCCAGCCATCAACATCGCGCGAGGTATCATCTTTCTTACGCTTCTTACGAACTTCGGCGGTCCCGGTCTTGCCAGAAATCGTCACGATGTCTGATTTGCCGACGTGATCAAAACCGGTACCGCCAGCTTCGTTCATCGCCTTAAACATGCCGCGCCGCCAAACATCGAGGGCATCCAACGGCGTGCGAATTTGCCGCACGATTTTTGGTTCATAGGTCACGATCGGCCGACCGTCATTCGACACCACGCGATCTACCACTTGTGGCACAAACAGCGTGCCGCCGTTGGCCAACGCGACATACGCCATCGCAAGCTGCAACACCGAAACTTCGACGTCGCCCTGCCCGGTTGCGGCATTGGTTGCGTTGCCAAGCACATACTTGCCGCGTTGCGAATACCACTCCTTGGTTGGAATCCGGCCCGCAGAATCACCGTTGAGACCAAGATTGGTTGGTACACCAAAGCCATAATCGCGGGCCACCGCGCCCATCGCATCGAGGCCGATGCGGTAGGCCAGCTCCCAAAAGTAAACGTTGCACGAGTGTTGAATAGCCGCCACCAAATTCATTTTGCCATGCACGCCATTGCAGCTTTGCGGATGAGCCTCGTCACCCGGCACTGCGTAGTGACCGTTGCAGACGATCGATTCATCTTCCACGGCTTGGCCATCGGCAAGGGCTGCCAATGTCGTGACAAATTTAAATACCGAACCGGGTGGATAGGCCGCGCCGACGGTTTTATCGATAAACGGCTTGCGTGGATCCGACAACAACAAGGTTTCTTCGGCGCGCGTCAAATGCCCCGTCATCACGTTCGGATCGAACGCCGGCCGGCTTACCAACGCTAACAATTTCCCGGTTT
>JAYWHS010000597.1:0-3284 GCA_043777635.1 Kofleriaceae bacterium
CTGGCCGCGTGCCGGAGCGGCTCGATAAGCCTGACGCGGTCCTGATTGCCAATGCGATGCGCGCCCATCCTTGCATTGTCGCGATCAACAAGACCGACAAGGTTGGCAAACCGGAGTTACTGCCGCTCATCGAAAGCTGGGCCAAGGTCGCCAACACCGGTATCGTGGTGCCTATTTGTGCGCAAAGTGGTGAAGGGGTTGATGCGCTGGTGCGCGAAATCGCGACGCGTTTGCCAGTCGGGCCCGCGTTGTTCCCAGCGGATATGGTTACCGATAGGCCCGAGCGATTCATCGCTGCCGAAATCATTCGCGAGCAGCTGTATCACCAACTCGGCAAAGAACTGCCGTACGCGTGTGCTGTGCAAATTGAATCGTGGAGCGAACGCGCCCACCAAAAAGACCTAGCGATCAGTGCAGTGATTGTCGTCGAGCGCGAATCGCAAAAAGCCATCGTAGTTGGCCGTGCGGGTTCACGCATTCGCGAACTTGGCATCGCCGCCCGGCAAGCGCTATCTGAATCGATGGGCAAACCTGTTCATTTGAAGTTGTTTGTTAAAGTTGTAGACGAGTGGAGCCGCGGCGATGTGTCATTGCGCAAGCTTGGCTACGGCAATTCTGGAGACGTATGACCGCATTAGTGGCTGTCGTTGGTCGGCCCAATGTGGGCAAATCAACGTTGTTTAATCGTTTAGTTGGCGGTCGTCCGGCCCTCGTCCACGACACCCCCGGCTTAACCCGTGATCGTCGTTATGGCGATGTTGACTACTTTGGTCGCAAGTTTCGTTTGGTGGACACCGGCGGGCTCGATCCTGAAGCGGAAACCGATGTGATTGGGGCGGGAATTCACCGTCAAGCGTTACGCGCCATCGAAGAAGCCGAAGCCATTTTACTGGTGGTTGACGCCAAAGCCGGCATTGCTCCGCTCGATCGCGCAATCGCCAAAAAATTGCGCGCTACTGGGCGTCCGATTTTTCTGGTGGTCAACAAGGTTGATCATCCAACCCGCGATGCGTTGGTGCCAGAATTTTACGCCATGGGCCTTGGCCAACCGTATGCGGTGTCCGCGTCGCACGGCCGTGGCATCGATGATCTGCTCGACGCGGTTTGTGAAAAGCTCGCGATCGAGACCAACCACAACGAGGATCCCGCGATTGCACCGTTTGTGGCTAGCGCAGCGCGCAGCAAAGCGGCGGTCGCTGCGGCTAACGACGTTGATGGCGATGCCGATTTTGATGCCGATGACGCCCAAATGGATGGCGCATACAGCTACGGCGACGAGCGCGACGAGCAAGCCAGCGATACCGAAGGCGGCGCTGGCGACGGCGAAGGTGTTGCGATCGGCGATCGTAAACCGAACTGGCGGGCCACGCGCCATGATCCCAATCGACCCTTGCGGGTTGCCTTTGTTGGGCGGCCAAATGCAGGCAAGTCGTCGCTGACCAACCGATTGGTCGGCGAAGAGCGCTCGTTGGTGCATGACGTCGCGGGTACCACTACTGATCCTGTCGACAGCGAGTTCTCGATCGGCAACAAAAAATATGTTTTGGTAGATACCGCCGGTATCCGCAAGCGCGCCAAAGTTGATGAAGATATCGAAAAGATTGCTGTCTCGATGGCGATTTCGCAAATTGATCGCGCCGACGTTGTTGTACTTGTCATTGATGCGCTCACCGGGCCATCGGAGCAAGACGCACGCTTACTCGGCATGATCGAAAAAGCCGGACGCGCTGCCATCATCGCTATGAATAAGGCAGATCTTGTCACCACGCCGCTGGCCAAGGACAAGCTGCAAGAAGCCGTTGCCGATAATTTTCACTTCGTCACATGGGTGCCGGTGGTAAATCTGTCGGCGATTCGCGGCGACGGTGTTGATCGGTTGATGGATACCGTCAACCAAGTGGCAGCGCAGCACATGCGGCGTATTCCAACTGCGCAGCTCAATAAATTCTTCGCAGAAGTTTGCGAAGTTATGCCGCCGCCGATTTATCGGGGCCGCAATGTTCGCGTGTACTACCTAACCCAAGCGACATCTCGGCCGCCGACCTTCTTAATGTGGGCGAATAATCCACAAGGGATTTCGCCGTCGTACCGTCGGTTTGTGGTCAACCGGTTGCGTGAACGCTACGGCTTCCGCGGTACGCCGTTACGTTTGTTGTTGCGCGCTAAAGAAGGCGTTGAAGAACAAGAATTGCGCAAAGCCGCACGGGGCGCGGCCAAGGCCAAACGCAAAGTTCGCAAGTTCGCTTAATCCTGAAGGGATTTTGTTTGGCCTTGCCCGGTCCTTCGTTCGCCGGCAAGCCGTCGCCACGCTAGGAGGCTGATGTTAAACGAGTGAGGAAGTCCAGCTGCAAGGCGGAGTGCGAACCGGACCGGAGCATACTCATGTATGGGAGGACCGGAAGCGCGGGTGAATTCATCGGCAAAGCCGAGGAAGAGGGCATAACCCTGTTGTAGCCAACGCCGCAGATGGGCTCCGCAACCGTTTAACACCTCGCTAGAACGACTGGTCGGCAAAGTGAAATAAAATGTACAGCGGCGCACTACTGGTCGGTTCCACCACCAACGCACCGTCGACGTTCGTACCGGTGCGATGCACCAGATGTGCACCTGATGCAAACGCGCCACCGGTACTGGTTGCAAAAACTGAAATCGGCGCACCGATTGTCAACGCATCGGCGACGCGGCGCGACGCCGCAGCCAGCGGTTCGGGCTGCCACTCCGGTTCGTCACTATGCACGCCCAAATCGTTGGCATAGTCGAGATTCACGTTGGGGTGCCAGCCTTCCGCGAATGCCGGCCCAACTACTTCATGGCGCAGGGTGCGCATCCGAATCGCGGCAACCGCGCCATTGGATTCAACGTTCACCACCATGCGATAGATTGCGTTATTGAATCGCACTTGCACAATGACGTGATCGTTGTCGGCATGCACACAACGGGTATTGCCGGCTTCGACTACAGCGGTAATGACACCATCGACTCGACCATGTGCGTCGGTCATCGCATTGCCAAAGGTTGCCGAGCACAATGCATCTTTTGCTGGCGATGCATCGAATGCGGCGTCCCTGCGTCCAGCGTCAAGCGCGCTTCCTGTTGGTTGGCGACATGCGCTCACCGCCATGCCGGTCCAAGTGACAATTGTTAGTAGCCTACCCGAACGCATGCAGCGCATGCCTGACTTTAGCGGGGATTAGCGTCACCGACCAGCCCGCACCACGAACCTGCACCACGCAAAACGAAAAAAACTCCGCCGAGGCGGAGTAAGCGGGTAGGGCTAATCACCC
>JAYWHS010000598.1:0-3280 GCA_043777635.1 Kofleriaceae bacterium
GGTGTGTCGATGTGTTGGTTGAGGATTGATCGAGATGGGTGCATGGGTGGGTGAACGGTAGGCTCCCAGAGGCTCCGGAGGGAGCAAGCTGGAGCTTGCACGGTTGCGCTGCGGCTGGCTGCGCGGCCGCGTAGGTTTGTGCTTGCGCGTAGCCTGATGCGCCGCCGTGGCGTCGCGGGCATTTGATAGCGAAGACTTGGAATGGGACATTGGTGGCGGGCACGGGTATATGTCCGCTTTTCGGACGTACTTTATATCTAAAATTGAGAAGTATTTTTGGATCTATGTTGACATGTTTTTTGAGCGAACAATTGCAGTGCCTACGAGTAGCTCGTGAAAGCAGTGGTGGTTCGTGGCGCAGTGAGTCAGCGGTGGCGTTGAAAAAACAGGTGATAGAGTACTTTCATGGAACAAGGTGCAGAGGTGAAGGTGGACCTCGAACTCGATGCGCTCGGGGATCAAATCGCGGAAATGTCAGCGCATATCGACGCTGCTATGCATCGGTTGTTAACGGCGATTCGGCGATTCGGGAATTCGACATTGCGTCAGGATGGCATGTGCAGGGTGCGTTGTCTTGTGCGCATTGGCTAGCGTGGCGGGTGGGTTGGGATTTGCGGACGGCACGCGAACGAGTGCGAGTTGCACGCAAGTTGGCGGAGTTGCCGTTGATCGATGAGGAATTGCGAATTGGGGCGATGTCGTGTTCTCAAGCCCGGGCGATTTCGCGAGTGGCGACGGCTGAAAACGAAAAACTCTGGGTTGGGTACGCCAAGCACATGCCGGCGTCGCAGCTGGATACCTTATGTCGTTCGTATCAGAACGTGCAAGCGTATGATCAAGCCCACGGGTCGGAGACTGGAGCGATGGCCGGAGCGGGAGTTGCTGCGCAAGTTGCAGCGCAGCGCACGGTGACTCGGCGTACTCTCGACAACGGCATGGTGAAGTTTGAAATTGTAGTAGCCAGCGACGAAGCGGCGATCGTTTGGGCCGCGCTCAATGCTGGGATCGCGAAAGCAGGTGCAGCACCAACACCTGCGGATTCGTCGCTTGTAGAACCGTCGCCTGCAGAACCGCCTCGCGCCGACCAGACTCCCGCGGAACCGCGATCCGCCGAACCGTCGCCAGCGAAACCTTCGATCGCTGCGCGCTACACCACCAACCGCGAAAGCCCCAACGTCGGCCGACCGTGGCCGGCAGCGTGCAGATGCGTTCATGGGTATCATCCAAGATCGTGTGCGAGGTGGCCGACCTCAGCGTACGCCGATCGAAATCATCATCACCGTTCCGCATGCCGGCTTGCACGGTTCAGCGGAACCGTCGGATCTCGCCATGATGGCCGATGGCGACGTCATCGCAATGGCAACAGCGCGCAGGTTATGCTGCGACGCTGGCGTGGTGGTCGGCCACGTCGATGTGCACGGCGTGCCGCTATCTGTTGGTCGTAAAAATCGCACGATACCTGCTGCAATCATGCGGGCAGTGCGGCTGCCGAGTCGATTCTGACGGTGGCAACGGCTGGAATTTTTTCGATCACCGCAATCGCCTCATCGCAGCACATCCCGCGCGTACAACGCCGGATAACAACGCCGCGCTACGAGGCCTCGCAGCATTACACGATGCCTATGCAGCACTCGCCATCACGGCCAATACCAATGCATCAAGATGGACGGGTGAACCGATCGACTACGCGAGGTGCATCGATTACTTGGTGTGAGGCGCAATGCGCTGGCACGCGGCCAATCGTGGTCAACCAGAAACGGCAAATGAATGATCCAAGAAACCCGCGCGAGTAACGCGTGGTGGGTTGAATGCCGCCGACTTGCCAGTTGAATGTGGCGCAGAAGGGACGGGAACGTCCCCAATGCCAGTCACTTAAGGGCTTTCACCGTCGACGATTTGCGCGCGGTAGTACGACTCGGATATTTCGAATTGAAAAGTTTTACGGCGCGCGGATAGGACCTTTCGGGGCGGCGCGGCGGCAGCATGTAGGCGCAGAGCCGGACTCGCATGGCGGCCAGCTGCTTGGGAATGGCACCCAGGCTGGTGGTCAGCAAGGCCTCGCGCCATTGCTCGATCACTTCGCGAAAGGTGGCGACAAAACTAATCTGGGTGGGCGAGACCTGCAGGGCTGTCGCGACGTGGACCATTTCTAAGCGCACCAAATTGTACGCGATGAGCAGGCCCCAGATTTCCTGGGTGACCATGCGCGGTGATTTGCTGCGAATTGCTTCTTCGCGTGCCAACATCGTCGATTTGATGTCGCGGAAGCCGAGTTCCAATTCCCAGCGCTCGTGATACAGCGCGACCACCTCGGCGGCGGGGTACTGCGCTGCGTCGAGCAGCGAGGTCAGGACGATGCTTGGCCGGAAGCCTTTGCGTTGATAGCTGATGGCGCGGGCCTGCCAGGTCTTGGGCAAGGTCGGATCTTGGCGGCGGGCGTCTTTGGAGGTTTGCAGCTCGACGAGCAGGTCGTTGCGCCCGAGTTTTTTGATCAGCGTCCATTGCGTCGACGATTTGGCACGCGTGACCCACTGCCGGGCGGTAGTGTCCAGCCCATGCAGCGTCCGCACATCGAGATAGCCGCGATCCAACAGCACCACCGATTGCGCGGGAATGGTGTCCCATAAATGTTGGGCATACCGCAATTCGGCGGTGGTGCAGGGCCCAAATGCGGCGGCCGCCAGGACATGCGAGCGCAGATCTTTGAGCACCGTCAAGCGCACCGATGGATAACTGCCGACACCTGTGCCCTCTGACGCACCAAAATGCGCGCGATTTTCGGGGCTATCAGGTACGCGCAGCACCGTGCCGTCGACGCCAAACACGGCAAGGCCATGCCACGCGTTGGCCTGCGCGCGCGTTGTGGCCCATTGTTCGCCGCAGCGCAGGAATAGCCATTCCAACGCATCACTGCCAAGCCGTTGCCGACCTTGCGCCACCGCCGCAGGCGCCACGTGCAGGTCACCATCCTTCGCGGGCAATGGTAATTCGAGTCGCCGCACCACATCGGTAATCGGCAAATTGCGCAGCAACGCCATCCCGATGACCAGCCAAATCAATTGCTCTTGTGGCAACCGCCGATGCCGCACCGTGGCGGTGCCCGTCGACAACAACGCTTCCGCGATCCAATCTGCACTCAACGCGCCCATGACCCGACTGTAATCGCCAGGGACAAAGGCCGCCGTCACATCCAACATCGTGCCAAAATCGTCGTTCAAGACATGCCGCATGCGTGCAGCATGATCCTCCGGACCGTCGACAACCAGTCTCAATAAAGTGA
>JAYWHS010000599.1:0-3278 GCA_043777635.1 Kofleriaceae bacterium
GCGCTTCAGCGCGAAACAACAAAAAAGATGTCTCCAGCTGATCGATATACGACGTCGCTGTATCGGCTTTGATATCGAGTTCGCTCGCCATTCGTGCGACGTTGAGCAATTGTGCCGGATTTGCGGCGATGTAGCGAAACGCGCGTAACAACCGAGCGTGATCAACCCGCGGGGACGCCCCTAATGGAACGACAGCATCGACATATGCAGCAAGCGCCCGCGCCCATGTGCTTGCGCCCGCCGGTGCAAGCACCCCCGGTATTCCCGGCAAACCACCGCGTAACCACAAATCAGTCTGGGCCGACTCATCGATGAAGGTTCCAACTTCAAAAGGTTCGCGCGCAAATAGACGCGCCGCAGAAACGTCCCGGAAACCGCCCAGCTCCGCTTCTGTCATTGACCACATTCGCAAACGTTGCGCTCGTCCGGCGAGCGGATCACTGCCACCTAGTTGGGTCCGTCCCAACCGGGCTGAACCGGTGAGCACAAACTGACCAGGACGACCAGCCCGGTCGTCGACCACTCGCTTCACCCACAAGGGAAGGGAAGGTTCCAGCTGTGCCTCATCGATCACAACGGTACCTTTGAGATCGCGTAGATACCGGAGCGGATCGAGCCGTAGCTGAGCGAGTGCCTCGGGATCGCTCAGATCGATTGGCTTTGGCCATTTGTGGGTTTGCGCCATCGTCCCACAAAGGGTGGATTTCCCGACCGCTCTTCCGCCTTCAAGAATCGTCACCGGCGATTCGCGAATGCTGGTTTCGAACGCATGCTGAAGGCCCCGGTCCTTAGACATTGGCTAGACAATATCCGCTATCCGTCGTCAGCGGGTGTTTTTACACAACGTCAGCGGGTGTTTTTACACACCATCAGCGGGGTTTTTTACACACCGTTGTCGAGTAGCAGGGTTGGCGGATAGTGCTACGATGTTGGTTGCCTATGTTGCGCAAGTTTCGCGAGCAGCTGCCCTCATTGATTCACAAAGCACGATGGCACGCCAGTGATCAAGCATGGCACACACAGTGGCGTGCCATTCGCGCTGCGGCAACGCCGTTGGTGAAATCGCAATTCGAGCGCGCAAGGGCCACGCTGTTTGGCGCAGCCAAGCCACTTGACCTGCCGATCACGCGAAGTACGATCGACACCCTGCTGCAGGCTGCGGCGCCGCCCGGCGTGCCGTACGATGTGATGGTAGTCGACGGTGCGGACTTGCGCGCCCGGTTTGGCGACGGCCCGACCGAGCGGCGCAGCCTGCATATGCACGGTCAAATACGCATGACGCATCGCTCGATCCCAAGCCCTTCCGTGTTGGTGTTAGCGCTGTTCAGCGACGTGGCCGCTGACTATTTCGTCGAGAGCATGGCGGCAGACGTCGCACGAAAACTGAACGAAGCATATGGCACCGATGTAGCGATGGCAGATACCCAATCGAGTGTGCCGGTGTTACTCAAAGAAGTTGCGACCGCTGCTGGCCTTGGCACCATCGGCAAAAACGCGCTGTTCTTCTCGCGTAAATTTGGCTTTAACTGCAAGCTGAACGTCATCTTTCTCAATGCGCCGGTCGATAGCTATGACACCGTGCCGACTCACATGAACTGGAAATTGCCCGATTGCAGCACCTGCAATTTATGCGTCGAGGCGTGCCCGGTGTCAGCGTTTGACAACTACGTCATCACCCGAACCGAGTCGTGCGACCGTTTAATTTCGGGCGACTTTTTTGGACCGCGACGCGATCAGATGTGCCGTGCTTGCATCACGCGATGTCCGGTTTCAAACGACGTCTTGAAACAACAACGCAAGGACGGCGTGCCCAAACGAGTGTTTTGGGACAACGAAGCACAGATGTCGTTGATCGCCGACGTGTTCATGTACCGACCATCATTTTTGGTGTGGGTGCTGCAACGATTTTATTATGGTTCAAATCATCCAACCCATCAGACCGACAAGAAGAAGGGGTTTCGCGACAGCGTCGCTGATGCTGTCACCACCTCGGAAAAAACTCGCGATGGTTGGCGCATTACGGCCCAGCGTAAACCGTGAGCCCACTACGGATGCGCGAGTGGCTTCGTCGTACTGACGAACTTCAGCGCGAACTTGCCGCGATTGCTGACGTAGACCGCCGCTGGTGGTTGCTAGCAGCGGGCGTTGCCCTGGCTGAACCATATGCACCCAAAGAGATGTATCTCGCGTGCGACGCCGAGCCCGATGCCGACACCATGATGATGTTTCGGGCCGCAGTGCCAGCAAACGCAGTCACTGATGCAATTGCTCGTGCCTCCGCAGCGCGTACTGCACTGCGTGAGATTGACGGTACTCTCCCAGGGCAACCTCTTGCTGTTACCGTGAAGCGATCCGACGGCGCAATAACTGTTCCGAGCGCATTGGATGTTGCAGCGTTTGCAGCCGGTGCACATTGTCTAGTTGCGCGACTTGACGATCCTACGTTGCCGCAACAGCTCGTTGATCTACTTGCTGGTCGCACTCCGAAGCCTTGGCCTGGCGCGACTCCGTTTGTAACTGTCTCCATCGGCGACGACGCCACCGCAACCGCGCGGCATGGCCATCGTCGAGCATGGACCCAAAGCGGCGGCCCGTGGCTCGGGCTTGGTAGGTCGAACGCATGGGCGGTGGTCTCGACCTGTCATCTTGTCGTCGATGGCTATGGCCATGCGCGTTTGACCACCCGCATCGCCGAGTTGATGGCGACCGCCACGGCAAATCCGCGCGCGCCAACACCTAATGCTGCCAACGTTATTCCTCCGCTGGTCGATTTCAAAGCTGCGGTACCCTTGGTCATCGTGTGGCGTGAGCTAACGGCGCCGACGCCTCGATTGATTCCGTTGGCCTATCGACTGGGTATTTTGTTGCACCAGCGGTTGGGCCAACCTCAAGCGCGATTTTCGCCGACGATTCAGATTCCGGTTGCACGCGGTCACGCGGAAGATCCATTGCGGCTGCGCCGACGTATTGTCTCGGCGACTACCAGCGTGGGTTTTGACCGGGGCCAGCCAGAGCCATTTGCGTATTTTGAAGCGCGGTTGCGCAGCGTGTTTGCGCGCGAAGCCGCTGGCACGGGATTGGTGTCTCGACTGCTTGCCGCGGCGGCGGCGGTGCCGGTGCCCCTCGCATGGAAGCGTCAAAGTATTGGCGTGCATCGTCGGCCGTGGCTCGAAGCTATCGCTGACACCATCGGGGGCCGCGCCTTACTCTCGCGCATCGCCCTGGATTTCACGGCGCCTGCGTTGGCTGCGGTTTCATCGCCGTCGCGCCTAGCTAGT
>JAYWHS010000600.1:0-3269 GCA_043777635.1 Kofleriaceae bacterium
GGATCCGCCGGCTTGACTTGAAATTGCACCTGCTTTTGAGCAAGCGCTACACCACTAAAAACCACGCCACTGACAAACGTCGAGGCGATCGCAAGCGCAATCACGAGTGAAAAGGAACGTACATTACTCTGGGGTTTTCGCATGCTCGCCTCTTACAGACTCTTAAACTTCACCATGGCGTTGCCAAATTTAATGAAGTCGTTATCAACCAATTCATGCTTATCAACCCTGCGGTTATTTACGTACGTGCCGTTGGTGGAGCCCATGTCACGTAAAACCCAAACTCCGCCTTCGGCCTTTATTTCGGCATGTTTTTGCGACATGAATTTATCGTCCAAACACACCGTACAGGTAGTCTCCGTTCCAATCGTCGATGCCGGCGTCAACGTGAATAGCTCACCACGTTGCGGGCCCTGCAATGGCACCAACCAACCGAGCAATTGCATACTACCCGGATTGCCCCCTGAATCGAGAACGAAAGCCTGGGTCTTAAGCGCCGGTTTTGCGGGGCCAACATTCGCTGCTGCGGCCGCTTGTGCGCAGTATGGGCACTGATCCCATGTGCCATCAAGTTGCTGATTACACTGCGAGCAAAACTTCTTCTTGAAGATCCAAAAACCTGTAGTCCGAATAGGTGGCGCCGCATTGGGAGCTGGCGCGCCGCCTGGGGCGCCGGCCTGCGCCGCGTTGTTCTGCATTGGTTGCCCTCCAGCAAAATTATTCACTTTGTTCGAGGCATTTTTGACCATGTCGCGGCTGTTCGTACCCAGGCTTTTTACCCGGCCGATATCAACCTTCATGTTGCCTTTAACGGTTTTCGCTTGAACGATCTTATTATTGATCTCACGAAACGGCCTGAGCAACGGATCCAATAACTTGAACAACATGGCTTTTCGAAACCCCTGTCAGAAACACTAGCATGTTTCTGTGGTTGCCAACGTCAACGTCGATTGAAACCGCTCGGCAGCAGCTCCGGCGTTATTTAGGCTGGTAAGCCCAAATATGGAACATGTTGATGTCACGGCCGGCGGTAACCGAACGCTGCTTGAATGTCATTGTAGATTCCGTGACGTTTTCAGCGGCAATCAAGGCTGGCCAATTGCGCCAGCGATGCACTCGATCGGTGCCTTGGCACGCAACCATCGCAACAACTTTGCCGTTCGATGACATTTCAAGCTCGTAGTCGCCGTAAACGTAGTCCATCCGACGCAAAATCACCAATGGCCGGTTGGGGATGACATTTAGAATCTTGAATTCGGCAAAACCATCAACGTGGGCGCGGCCAGCATCTTCGATGGTAGTGCCGTCCGGATACTTGAGCTTCTGCCGCGAACGATAGTTATCCTTCGCTTCTTTAATGCTGAAGCTGTGTTTCTCCTCAGAACCTTTTTCGAGAATTTCAATTTCATCGATAAGGACCCACGACAAACCTTCCAGTTCCATCTGCGGCTTGGGCGCGGGCATGGTCTTGACGGTTTCCCAATCGCCAAGTGACGCCACCTTGGGCTTGTCTTTTTTGTCTTCAAGCGGGGCAGCGATAAGCGATTTCTCACCGGCAATCGCCGATTGGGCAATGTCTGCCGCCTTGGATTGGTACGCCATTAGGTTCATGTACGCTTCGAGATTGTTCTTGCCCTCCGACAACAACCCACGCAGAATTTCGACTTGGCGACGATACTCGGAAAATTCTTTTTTCTGCGCAATCAAAGGATGGTGGACATCCACATCGAGTGACATTTCGCCTTGGCATTCGACCAGCAAGCGGAAAATATCAAACACGCTACGCAAATCGATCATGCCTACCGATTGCAACATCAGACCGGTGTTGCAGGCCTGCACAACATCGTGTCCGGCAATAACGCCACGCCGCGTGTATTCAAGTGCGCCGCGGCGCACCTGATTCAGGACTGCATCAAGCCTATTGCGTAGCGCTGGGGCCAAGGTCGACCCCGAAGCTCCGGCCCGCGGTGTGAAACGCAGGTCAATTTCGTTGCCTTTCGGATCATTTGGATCACGCGCATCGCGAACTCGCGTAACGCCTTTTTCCAATGAAATCCGAGCCAATTCAACTTCGCGTGAAATCTCAGGCTCAGTGAGCGAAACTTCGACCTTGCAAGATTCCATGACCCGACGATGGCCTTTGTATTCAAGGTTCTCTTTGTACGCGATGAAATCGGTGAGCTCCTCGTAGTAACGCAGGACGATGTAGATCGTCTGAGGCAAGCGATACTCTTCGAGGTTGAGGTTTTTGATGATGGCATCTTGCACCATCAAGTCGTGACCGGACCCGTCGATGGCATAGCCCGGCTGCACTTCAATCGACAAATCGCCGCGCGCACGGGCACTGACCTTGAGGTCGGCGCCATAGCCGTACGCGATGCCCGGTGCGTGCATCAACCGATTGTGTAACGCACGCTTATCGATGTGATATTTCTCGGCGTCGTTCCAGTCCTTCTCCGTGGTCAAAAAGCCCTTGAAGAAGTTAATCCGCTTAAAGCCTTGCTGCTCGCTCATCGAAAAATCCCCGCTGCAGTGTGAAGGTCGTTACCAACGTAAAACATAGCCTATTCCTCAACCACTTCGGCGTTAATGCCAATGCCCGAACGCAAACCGATGGCGAAGAATTCGCGCAATTCGGAATCGCCTTGCTCATCAGTGAAGCGCAAATAGTAGTGGGTGTGCGCTGGCTTTTCCGCCGCAATAATTTGGTGAATCCGAATGACCAATTCAGGGGTCACGGAGTCAAATTTCACGGGCATCGTCACTACAAAACAATGGGCCAGATCAACCGGTGGCAACACCACCGAGTCGAGGCCAATGCGCGCTTCGCTCTCAACTCGAAAGCCCTTAAACGGCCAGATGTTTTCTTCAATTTCCGGCTCGTAGCCGGTAAACAGTTTGAGGAACAAAATCAACCCGCGCTTGGTTCCGCGGATTCGATATAAATCGACTGCACGCTTTATCAGTGCACGTTTTTTGTCTTCGGGCCAATCCAAATCAATCGAGAACGCAGTCCAATTTGCCAGCCAGTGCAGAAAGTCTGTTGGCGCAATATGTGGATCGTAAAACCGGTGCCCGTCAATCAACTTGTCGTCGATCGAGTCAAACATGTGCTCAAAGACAAAACACAAGTCGCGTACCACATTGCGACCGGCGGCGTCCGACCGACGATAAATGGCTGGCAGGAACTCAAGATAGCCGCGCCGCGCCACCCACAGAGTTACTTCGGTGCCTTCATAAACCATTTGGCCACGGGTTGGCCGTTGCTC
>JAYWHS010000601.1:0-3266 GCA_043777635.1 Kofleriaceae bacterium
CACCGGAGATGCAAGTTGGGGGCAAGGCCATCACGATTGACGTCGCGCGCGACGGCGCAATGCCCAAAGTTGCCGCAACGAAAGATGGCTACATCGTCGAATTATTTTCTGATTTGCGACGTCACCACATGGGGCCACAACTTGCATCGCCGAGTGCCCAACCAGCAGTGGGCGGAGCGATCGCTGCTGACGTCTGGCTCACTCGGCCGTTATGGGGCTTGGCGGACAGTGCGCCATATCTACATGATGGCCGTGCAGCGACGGTAACAGACGCTATTTTGGCTCACGGTGGCGAAGCCGAAGGCGCGCGTGCAGGTTTTGTTGCTGCACCGAAATCCGATCAAAAAGCCCTGGCGGTGTTTTTGCTTTCGCTGGGTCGAACGATGCATATGGTGGTGCCATGAGCGCTGGCAACCGCAGATCGTCGTCGATATGCAGATACGTAGGGCGGATCTCGCCGGTGGCGCTGGTTGCACTAGCGCTAGTTGGCTCGGCCTGCAAACGCCGCGTTGCCAAGATGAACTGTCCGCCGTTCCCGGCCGTCGGAGTTTCCCTCGACGCCACCCGCGAGAGTTATCGACGCGGTGAATTGCGGCGACAATTGCGTTATCGCGAAGCCACCGCGCCGGGCTACACCCTGCAAACAACCGGGATCACCGCAGATCAAATCAAAATTGACCACAATGAAGTCTGCGCTGTCGATCTGTACGAAACCGGGCGCATCCTTTTTGAACACGCGTTTACCCCGCAAGAAGGCGCACCGCTTGAGCGCCATCGGGTTCAGCTCGGTCGGCGTGGCGGCCCCGAAACCACCAGTTGCACATCGTGTCATTGGCGCGGTGGGCCGGCCGGTGCAGGCAGCGTCGTCGATAATTCGTTTTTATTGGGTGATCATGATCGAGTTAGTTCGGGCGATGCGCGCAATCCGCCTTCGCTCGCGGGCGTTGGGGTGGTTCAAGCGTTAGCGCAAGAGATGAGTGCTGAGTTGGCGCAGTTACGCGCCAACGCAATTAGCGTTGCGCGCTCCAGCGGCAAAACCGTTGAAGTAGAAATGGTGAGCAAAGGAGTGTCGTTCGGCACCGTGCAATTTACTCGCGATGGCCGCATGAAACGCGGCAGCCTTGAAGGTATCGATCCTGATTTAGTGGTTCGGCCCTTTGGTTGGAAAGGTACCTCCGCCACATTGGCCGAATTCATCGCGGAATCCACAGCGTTGCACTTTGGGATCACCACGGCTGAGACTCTCGCTACCAATGCGCAGGCTCGCTACCCGCTTGAGGTTGCCGCCGATGCGTCGGCTGAGTTGAGCGCAGGCCAGCTTACTGCGCTGGTTGTATATGTTGCTGCGCTCGATGTCCCGCAGGTCATTGCCCCAATGGATGCGAGCAATCAAGTCGCGTATTTGCCCGACGTATGGACGCAAGGGCGGAGCTTGTTTGAAACCGTTGGCTGCGCTAGTTGCCATGTGCCGCGTATGGTTTTGAACAAGCCAGTTGCGACCATTCACTCGACTGCTACCCGGAGCACGTTCTCGCTGGATCTTTTACGCGATGCCGAAACTCCGCGGCTCGTGCGTGCGCCCGCCGGGCCCAGCAATGGAGCGAACGAGCGCACGCTCGGAGCCGGGCCCAGCAATGGAGCGAACGAGCGCACGCTCGGAGCGGGGCCCAGCAATGGAGCGAACGAGCGCACGCTCGGAGCGGGGCCCGCTTACGTGGTGGAACTTTTCAGTGATCTCAAACGCCATGACTTAGGTGCAGAGGTGGCTTCCCTACATGTACACGGCGGCATAACGCCGAGGTTGTACCTAACTCGTCCATTATGGGGGCTTGCGGATTCAGCTCCATATTTTCATGATGGCGGTGCTGCCACCGTCGACGCTGCGGTGCTTCGGCACAATGGTGAAGCCAGTTTGGCCCATGATAATTGGGATGCGCTGTCGCACGAAGAGCGCAACGCGCTGCGTCTCTATTTGATGTCACTGCGCCGTGCACCGCGCGTGCAAAACCCCTAGCCGAACGCTAGTCAGTTAGAGTATTCTGCTCGCGATGGCAAAATCATTTTCATCCTTGAGCGCCTTTGGATTCGGCGTATTTTTCCTTGGGCTCACGCTTGCTGGTGCTGGTTGTAATACCTGCCCCGACGGTAGCTCAGGCAACAGCTTGTATTGCAATTCCGGCGCGGCTTGCTTGGAAACTGAAACCACCTGCGGCGGCGCATGTTCGAATCTGCAATCAGATTCTGAAAACTGCGGCGCATGTGGCCAAGCTTGCGGTGATGGCATGTCGTGTTACAGCGGCGTTTGTGCATCGAGCTGTGCGTCAGCCAACGAAATGTCGTGCGGCGGTACTTGCTTCGATACCAGCTCGGACGAAACTCACTGCGGTACCTGCACCACGGTTTGTAAAGCCAGCGAAACTTGTACCGACGGCACATGTGGTTGCACGGCAACCCAAGTTGCTTGCGGCGCAACCTGCGTTGATCCACAAACTGATAAAAATCACTGCGGCGCAACTGGCGACTGCATGGGTGCAAACGCTGGCACCACTTGCCAAGGGGCTCAATCGTGCATCGGTGGTCGCTGTTTATCGACTGAAGTGTATCGCGGCAGTTTGCCCAACACGACCGGTGCATGGGCGTACAACGGTGTGATTGGTTTGCCGGGCGCTGTCAACGAATGCAACAACCGGGTGCGCGGCACTGGTAGCTTGACCCAGGTTTGCACCTACGCTCAACTGACGGCAGCGCAAGCGGCCGGCGAGTTGATCAACGCTAAAGACTACGCTGGTACTGCCGTCACCGAATGGTGGGTCAACGACATCACAGCGCTTGGTAACTTGCAGTGCAACGACATTAATACCAACTGGAACTATGCAACGGCACACCTTGGCCCGGTTGGCAAAATTACGACGCTCACGGCTGCGGCTGGCACGGTTTCGCCGGTGAGTGCTGGTACACCGGGCAACGTAGTCACTGGCGGCATGGGCATCTTGTGTGCGACGCCGCGTGCGATTCCATGCTGCACCGCGCCGTAGCGCTTGGCGCGCTTACACTACTTGGCTGCAATCAAGCCACACCATGTCCGACCCCAAGTGGCTCACGGACTTGCTTGATCAGCAGCAGCGCAGGTGATGTTCCCCACGGCGAATTAGGTTTTCGTTTTGCATCACCCGCCGATGTTGATGGCGACGGTAAAGCGGATCTCGCAGCCGGAGGCCGGTTCAAAGGTACCGGCTATGTACAGGTATTCGACGCTGCCAAGCATC
>JAYWHS010000602.1:0-41833 GCA_043777635.1 Kofleriaceae bacterium
TGGGCCCTCGCCTCATCAGCAAAATCACCAACGATAGCGGCATGCAACGCTGGCGCGACACGCCGGCCCCACACAGCTCACCGATCCAGCCACCGCTGCCGCATCCGCGCGAAACGGTAACAGCGCAAGCTGATCAAACCTGGGCCGCAGAGGCGTGTGCGTTGCCGGCGCCAATGGCCAGCACAACTACGGCGCAATTCGCGGCGGCGTTTCGCAACGATGCCAAGCTGCCCATCGCCGTAGCCGATCGCGCGATTGCAGCGATTGCAACCATGGACACCGGCGCGGCCCGCATGGGTTGGTTCATTACCCATCGGCCCGACGATATTCGGCTCGCTGCAGCAGCATCGGCGCAACGCTTTGCGCAAGGCCGACCGCTGTCGATTCTCGACGGTGTACCGGTGGTGCTCAAGGATGAACTCGATCAAGCTGGTTATCCAACGACGCTTGGCACCAAGTATCGCACTACTGAAGCTAGCGCCGATGCCACGGTAGTCGCGCGACTCAAAGCTGCCGGTGCGATCATTCTGGGCAAAGCCAACATGAATGAAATTGGCATCAATCCGATCGGCCTCAACCCTCACTACGGCCCAGCCCGTAATCCCTGGAACCGCGGCCACATCACCGGCGGCAGCTCAAGTGCATCGGCAGCGACGGTGGCAGCCGGGTTATGTCCGATTAGCATTGGCGCCGACGGTGGCGGCTCGATTCGCATTCCCGCTGCGTTGTGTGGCGTGGTTGGCCTCAAAGCCACGTTTGGCCGCATTCCGGAAACCGGCGTATCGCCGTTGTGTTGGAATGTGGGTCACGTTGGACCCTTGGGCCTCACCGTCGCAGATGTGGCGGCAGCGTATGCAATCATCGCTGGGCCTTGCGCTGGCGATTCCGTGTCGTTGGCACAACCGCCGCACCATTTGCACGACCTCGGCAATCAAGACATGCGCGGCATACGGCTGGGCATTTGTTGGCCATACTTTGAAGACGCCGACGACGATGTAGTGAAAAATTGCAAACTCGCGGTGCAAGCATTGGTTGATCGCGGCGCGACGATTGTCGAAATTGCGCCACCTGAACTCAACATCATCAAGTGGAGCCACGCGGTGATTATTTTGTCGGAGATGGCCACGGCCATGTTGCCCGATGTAGTCGCCGACAGTTCACGGTTTGCGCTCGACTCACGCACCAACTTGGCGATCGGCCGGCAACTGCTGGCAACCGATTTAGTGCATGCAATGCGACATCGCCAACACATCACCAAAACCATGCTCGATGTGATGCAAACCGTAGACATTATCGTTACGCCGACGACTGCGACGACAGCACCCGCGATTCCTGAGTACGCATTGCCCGACGGTGAAAGTAATTTACCGGTCGTGGATTCATTGATGCGGTTTATTCGGGTTGGCAACATCACAGGATTCCCCGGGCTTGCAGTGCCGTGTGGTATCGACCAAAAAGGTTTACCGACGAGCGTGCATCTCATGGGCCGGCCGTACGAAGAAGCGCTGTTGTTGCGGGCCGGCCGGGTGGTTGAACATTTGCGCACCACAGCGTTACCGCAACACCACGTCAATTTGCTAGCGTGATACCTTTACGGCATGCAAAAACAAAATCGGGTTGGGATTTGGTTGGCCATCGTTTCCATGTTGGCGCTCAGCGTCGTCAGCGCATGTTCGCGCGATCTGACGCCGTCGGCTGAGGCTGCTGCGCCGGTGAGTGCAACGCAAGTGGCGACTGTCGCGCCAGCGCCAATCGACCCGTCGATCTATCGCGCACTCGCGCCAGCCGGTACCAGCAACGATTGCAACGCGGTCGCTGCAAGCGGCTGCGGTAGCGATTCGGATTGTGCAGGCTACGGCAAATGTTCAAGCGGCAAATGCGGCCACTGCGGCAGCGATTCGGATTGCAAAGGCAATGGCAAATGCTCGGGTGGGATGTGCAATGCGTGTGGCAGCGATTCAGATTGTGCGTCGGGCAAATGTTCGAGTGGTAAATGCGGCTCGTGCGGCAGCGACTCGGATTGCAAAGGCGGAGGCAAATGCTCGGGTGGCAAATGTGGCGCGTGCGGTAGCGACTCGGATTGTTCGATCGGCAAATGTTCAAGCGGCAAATGCGGCTCATGCGGCAGCGACTCGGATTGCAAAGGTGGCAAATGTTCGAGTGGCCGCTGCGGCAACGCACGCTAGGTTGAGGAACGATTGAAGAGCTTAGTCCGCAAGTCCGGTAACCGGACGATGTGCGTTGATAGTGTGAACGGATCGATGATCTGGCGATGCTCAGCGAACTTGGTGGTGGCATGATGCCAGCGGCGAGGCACCTACCCCCTGCGATGGCAGTGTGACCGTTCATTCGTGACGCTCGCGCCACCCGAGCATGGCGACTTGCGCTCGTCGCGTGGGCCCGGAATGAACCACTTGGGGTCCTTTGAACCGGGCACTCTCGACACTCCCTCACAGTCACCTGCCATCTTGGTGGTGGCCGGTGCCCGCCGCTTCCGCGCCTCGCTTTCATGATCTGCAGAACTCAACTCATTGCCGTCGAACCATTGGGCCGCCAGTCCGCCAGTCCGTAAGTCCGTCAGTCCGTCAGTCCGCAAGTCCGCCAGTCCGTAAGTCCGGCGACCGCTGTCCGGCGACCGCTGTCCGAAAGCCGGACACTTTCGGACTTTCGGACTTTCGGACTTTCGGACTTTCGGACTTTCAGACTTTCAGACTTTCAGACTTTCGGACTTTCGGACTTTCGGACTTTCGGACTTTCGGACTTTCGGAGTCCTCAAGCTCCCAATAACGCCTTAACCCTCGCGACCAATTCAGCGCGCGGCACACTCACTTCATTCTCCGCCGTACCGACCTCAACTTTTAGATTCTTGATCTTCACAAGCCCGTCGGCTTGTTCACGACCACCGACGAGGATCGCAAGCGGCACATGGGCCCGGTCGGCATATTTCATCTGCTTACCGAGTTTGTCAGCACCACCATAAACCTCCGTATTAATACCGGCCGCACGTAACTCAGTCGCTATCGCAGCATATTCGCCAGCCATGCCAGCTTCGACGTTGAGCACCAACACTTGTGCGATGGAAACGTCGTCGGCTTTAATGACGCCCATTTCAAGCAATTGCGAAAACAAACGAGTCGCACCGATCGAAATGCCAACGCCAGGCAATTTAGATTTGGTGTAGTGCCCAGCCAAGTTTTCGTAGCGACCGCCGGAGCAAATGCTGCCGAGCTTGACGTGCTCGTCGAGAAACGTCTCGTACACCGTGCCCGTGTAATAATCGAGGCCGCGCACAATCGACAGATTCAAACGCAAGGCTTGTGCTGGCACCCCAAGCGCCAACGTACCTTCGTACACCGTACGCAATTCAGCTAAGCCTTCATCAAACACTGGATTTCGACCTTCAAATGCGTCGAGCGCAGCCAACGTTGCAAGTGAATCACCGACGTGTGACGTCATCAACGCGATCAACTTTTCAGCAATCTCAGCCGTCAACCCAACGCCTTCGGCGCAAAGCCGCGCCAACACTTCGGCTCGATCCATTTTGCCGAGCCGGTCAACTTCGTGCAGCACTGCGGCCTGCGCATCAGCGCCAACAATGCCAAAACCGTCGAGCAAGCCACGCAGCAACTTGCGATTGTTCAGATAAATCGTGAATGCACCGAACCCAAGTTCACGAAAGATGCCGTAGATCACCGCCGGCAATTCGACATCGTAGGCCAACGGCAATGTGTCTTTGCCGACGACGTCGATGTCACATTGGTAGAACTCGCGGTAGCGGCCCTTCTGGTTGCGCTCACCGCGATACACGCGCTGTATTTGATAGCGGCGAAACGGAAAGTTCAGTTGATTTTCGCGCTGTGCAACGTATCGCGCCAACGGCACCGTGAGATCAAAGCGTAAAGCCATCTCAGGCGTGTCACCTTGCTTGAGCGCGCCAGTCGATTGCACGAAGTACACTTGCTTTTCGGTTTCGCCGCCGGACTTGGTTAAGAGCACGTCGGTCATTTCAAATACCGGCGTCTCCACCGGCAGATAGCCAAAACGTTCGAAGCCACGCCGAACCGTGTCGAGCATGCGCTGAAAAGCGATTTGTTGTTGCGGTAACAGTTCCATCACGCCTGCCGGCGTGCGCGGTGCAATTGCCATGCGGGTTTCTACCACAACCGACCGAGAATTCAGCAACGTGGTCTATACTCCGCCGCGATGGATTCCAGCGAACGCGTAAATATGCCCGCGTGGCAAGGCCAAGCCGGCCACTACGAGATTTGGTTCGTCGTGGTATTCGACCGCGATCACGATCGCGCGTCCTGGCTGCGCTACTCCACGTTCGCACCCGATGACGGCAGCGCTGCAACCTCGATGGTCTGGGCCGCAGATTTTGACGCTAGCCGTACGCCGCCGACGATTTGGGCCAAAGCCCACCATGCCATCAGCGAATACCAAGCCGCCACCGATCACTTTTCGGTCGCGATTGGCGACACCCAGATTCGCCACGGCCACTGCTCGGGTAATGTAATCACCAGCCACTCCGATCTCAAGTGGAGCTTCGACTACAAGATGGGCACCGCGCCGGTACGCCGCACCCCAGCCATGCTCGAACAAGTGCGGCAGACCACCGAAACCGTACACGCCTGTACCGACGCACCATGCATCGGCTTCATGGAAGTGAACGGCACCCGGCACGAGGTGCGCAACGGCACGGCCGTGCAAATGCACTTACATGGCACGCGACGGCTCGACGATCTGTCTTGGATTTGGGCACCAGCGTTGCATCCTGGCCCGGCCACCGTTGAAGTAATTTCGGCGCGCGCCAAAACTGGTTTCAGTTTGCGACCGTTCACCACGCCGCGCATGACCTCACTATTTTTTCGCCATCAAGATGAAGTGGACGACCTGACCCAATTCCCCGATGCCATGCGGCCGACGGTCACGCATCCAGGCCCAGGTATCGTTGAGGTTGCGCATACCAGCGTGCGCCGCGCGATTCGCATTCGCAGCTACGCCCCGCTTGAAACCTTTGCGGCTTGGGCCTTCCGAAATCCGTCGGGTAAAGATTTGTATGTCGCACAAAGCGATATCGCGTCGTGTACCGTTGAGAGTTTTGAGCGCCGCCACCCGTTCGCGCCGTGGCACACCAAAGCTATTTTCAGCACACGACATCGTAGTGCGCTCGAACTACATGGCGTCAAACCGATCGATGGGCTGGGGTACGTTGGTTGGAACGATACCGAACCACCGGCGTTGACCAAACGCTCGCCGCGCGAAACACCGATGGCCCCCACTGGCAGCATGCGCGAGCTACCTGCGCCCAATCAAATTGTCGGCGCTGGCACCACGTTTAAAGAAACCGCCACCGACGCTGGCGTGTATATGTTTCACAAAGGTGACGCTGCGTTTTTAGCACCGCAACCAAGCGTGCGTGAACGCGCTGTATTGATGCCGACCCAAGCCCAGTTGCGTGCCGCACTCACACGCTGTGAACCTGGCCTTGACGCGGTGTTGGCCGAACGTTATCCATATTTACCGTTATTGCTCGACTATGAAGTCGAGCTGGTCATGATCGTGCTTGAACCCATGACCAGCGACGAGCTGCGCGCCGGCAAGCCACCCGCCGTAGGTTGGGCCCTGGGCAATGATATGACCTCACGGGCCTGCCAATTCCTCGGCGATGGGCAAATCAATCGAATGGAATTTTGGTCGATGTCCAAAAGCTTTCCAGGTTTTTTGCCGGTGAGCCGGCAGATGTGGGTGCCTGCAACACCGGTGGATGCTGTACCAGACGTGCGGCTGCGCACCTGGGTCAACGGTGATGTGCGGCAAGACACCGAAGCTTCACAGATGGCGGTCACGCCGTGTCAGATTTTGGCGTCGGCAACCGAACTGCTCAAACGCGATTTGGTCCCAGGTGATTTTGTATTGTGCGGCACCCCTGCAGGGCTTGCACTCAAAGTGCCACAATGGCGGCGTCGCCTCGCTGGTATGAGCAGCGATCGCTTCAGCAAACTTGACGCCGCGATCAAGATGTACGTCGAAGGTGCTGGCTTTTTGCGGGCCGGCGATGTGGTTGAAATCGACGCTGGCTTCATTGGCAACGATCGCGTCCGCATTGAAATCAGCAACGATTCGAGCGCTCCTTAATGCGCTGGCGACGAGGCTTGCTGGTAGCCGCCGTCGCCACTGTTGTTGTCAGCGCTTGCCACGCGCCGGGGGCGACCAACCCTGCAATGCACCCCACCCTGCCCGCACCATCGAATGCCTCGCCGGTAGCGCAGCCGTCACCGTCGCTGCACCCCAGCATGACCACCGCGCCATCTGTTGATGCCGTGATCACCGCACCGTTGCTATTTGCGGCATCCCGCGACGGGCGCACCACGTACCTGCTAGGCACCCTGCACCGCGGAGTCGACGCGCACCAGCTACCGCCATGGGTTTGGCACCATTTCAATACTGCGACAACGCTTGTGATGGAAGCCGATGCGAACGATCCAGCGTTGCAGCGCGCCATGGTTCGCAGTGACGGCTCGACGCTGCGCGACGAACTTGGTGCCGACACGTGGCACCGCTTGGAGCGCGCGCTCGGTGCAGATGCAGCCTACCAACTCAACGATTTGCCCGTGCCCATGGCGACCATGGCGATTGCGCTAACCGGGTTGCCTGAAACCCAAGCAATGGATGCCACGCTCGCCGAGGCAGCCGACGCACTGCACAAGCCCATCATGTTTCTTGAACCCATGACGGTACAACTTCGACTAGCGACTACATGGCTGGATGCATCAGCCTTAACGTCCATGCTTGACGATTTTGCGTTAGTACCGCAACGCAATCGCGAATTGTTGCAAGCGTATCAGCGCGGCGAACTGGCAGGCCTCACGCAGGTAGTCAGCGACGGTCGTCAGGATTTTTTGCGGACCGGCCGTCCCGCCCAGCAATATGACGCCATGATGACCGAGCTGCTCAGCCAGCGAAATCACATGTGGGTGCCAGTAGTAGAACAGCTGCACCGCACCGGCCAAAGCTTCATTGCCGTCGGAGCGTTGCACCTATCGGGGCCCAACGGACTCATCGCCCTCCTCGGCCGCCGAGGCTTTGTCGTGACCCAGCTCAAACAGCCGTAAAGTAGCTATTTCCGAGCCCGCAAAACTGAAGTATGAATGCAAGTGGAGGATCTATGTTGCTACGCTTTTGTCCGCGCACTGCTGTTTTAGCCCTGAGCTCGTCGATGTTAACCGTCGGGTTGCTCGCGAGTTTGGTTACAGGTTTCGCCACCGGTTGTGGCAGCGATTCGCCTGCCAACGGTGACGCCCCCAAAGGCGCCGACGCCGGAACCGATGCCCCTCCTGGTGCCACCTTCAAAATTAACTGGGGCCCACTATCAGTACTACCTGGGCAAGAAGACACTCGCTGCGTCGATGTTAGCGTCAAAAATGCAGCCGCGATTAAAGTTCACTCGATGCACAACAAGTTGAGCAATGGCTCGCATCACTTGATCGTATATCGCGTGTCGTCGGTTACCTCAGAATCGTTGACCCCAACACCATGTCAACCATTCGCCGGTACGTTAACCGGCGGCGGCACGACCCCGATCATGATCACCCAAAAGAAAGACGATTCATTGACGCTGCCCGACGGCGTCGCCTACACATTTGCAGCCAATCAGTTCATTCGGTTGGAGATGCACTACATCAACACCACCGATGCACCGATCGACATTACGGCAACGTCGGAATTCGTCACGATGCCAGCTGCCGACGTAAAGAACGAAGCTGATTTTCTATTCATGGGTACGCCTGACATCGAACTCGCGGCCGGCCAAACCCAAACCATTCGTCGGTTTCTCAAAATGCCAACGTTTTTGGCCAACGCCAACATCTTTGCCATCACCGGTCACACCCACAAGATGGGCACCGACATGCAAGTGGGCTACTCCAACGGATTCATGATGCCCGTGACGTCCGTGTACAAACCAGCCGCATTCAATTGGGACGAGCCAGACACCACGTTTGCGACCCCACCGTTCAAGATCCCAGCCAACGGTGGATTTGATTTCCAGTGCAGCTATACCAACACGTCGGGCGGCCCAGTGGGCTTTGGAGAATCGGCCAACGACGAAATGTGCTTCTTTTGGGCCTACTACTACCCATCGGTTGGCTCGCGGGTATGCGCGGTAACGACTCAAGTCGGCGGGCCCGAAGGCTTCAGCGTTTGCTGCCCAGATCCATCGAACCAAGCTATCTGCGATCGCCTGTTAAATAATTAATCAGCAGCGTTGCAGTTAGCCGAGCAAATCATCGATGGCGCCGATCACTGGCGGCGGAATTTCATGACCGCCGGAAAATGGCACCCAGGTAACATCAGCGCCAGCATCACTGAGCAGGTCTGAAAGTTCCTCGGCAATAAAAAAAGGCAACAGCTGATCGCGGCGGCCGTGGCTCATAACAATTGGGCAACCCTTGAGTTTGGGCATGCGCTTTTGCCATGCAGTAGAATTCAACAACGTGCCACTCATGAGGATCAAGCCATCGGGTCGCTTGTCGCGATACAGCGCAGCGTCGAGCGCCAACATGGCGCCTTGCGAAAATCCACCGAGGATAACTTTGCTGGGTTTGTATTGCAGGATTAACGCATCGAGCAGCGCGTTGACTTTGCGTCGCGCATCCGACAGCCCTTCGGGTATCTCACCTCGGCGATCGCGTGGCCGGCCCGACGCAATATCGCGTTCGAGCGCTTCGAGATCAAGCCGCCACCACGCCCGCGAATCGCCGTAGAGGCCGCCGAGTTCGAGCGGCGCTTCAGGCATCGCGAAACGGGTTGGCCCTGCGCTGCGCACTTCTTGCGCCATCGCCACCAAATCATTGCCAGGTGCACCAAAACCGTGCAGCAGCACCACCAGGGCAGCTGGATCTTGAGCGGGATGGGTCAACCAGACGTTCAGTCCAGCGATCGACTCGGTAGATGACATGTTCACACAGCATCACGGCACGCCATGCTTGGCAAGTCGCAGTGAACCAGAGATGATAGCAGCATGGCACCAGCGACCGTGACGGCCTTGGGAATTGTGGCGGCGATGGCGGGGTGTGGCGCGGCGCAAACCAATGCCCTGCCACCTGCATCCAATGACCACGGCATATTTACGTTGCGGGTAAACAATGAGCCGCACGGCAGCGAGAATTTCACCATTGTAAAACGCGGCAGCCAGATCCATGTAGGCTACCAAAGCAAACTCGACTTGGGTGGCGCTAACGGCAGTGAACAAAGCCGTGGCGACATGGTGTACGCCAGCAATTGGCAGCCGCTCACGGGCACCATCACCGCCCGAAACAATCTCGAATCACGAACGGTAAAGCTCGGCGGGCAGCCGTTAGCGCTATCGACTCAAACGATGCCCGGTGGCATGGTCGGCACAATTACGTCGAAGCGGCCACCTGACATCTCGCTGGCCGACGACAGCGTGGTGCAATTCACAGCGTTTTGCGCCATCCAACGTACCGGGTTACTGCAAGTCTTTCCTGCGGTAAAAGCCGTGGTGACCGAACAAGCGCATCAGCATAATCTGCGGCGGTATGCGATTGATCTTGAAGGCAAAGGCGTGGTTCGCGCGTTATGCGTTGGCGCGCAATTGGTAGGCATTGAAGAAACCACCCACAATTTTTCGGCAATGCGCGTCGGGGCTGAAGCGCAAGTCGCGGCAATTCTAGCGCTGCCGCCAACGACGACTGCGGGAACACCGCCGACCACCCCAACACCGCTGCCGCTTGCACCTCCGCCGACTGGTCAAACTCCACCAGCGACGCCATCCACCCCATGAAACAAAGGGCGCCAGGACATGGTCCATCGCGCCGCGATTGGCTGCGCTGGCTTGCGATATCGAGCGCAAGCCTTGGCATCGCTGCGAGCTGCGGTGACAACGCCACGCAAAACCCTGCGCCCCGCGATATCACCGCCGCTGTGATGGAACCTGCGCCCGATGGTTTTGTCGTCGCGGTCTGGAGTGGACAAACCGTGATGGCCTTCGTAACCGTCGAAGACGAGCTATCCGGCATCGCCATGGCCAGCCAAATTCATCACATCGCGGCTACCAGCAGTGCGCACGCTTGGTTTACGGGGTTGACGCCAGCGACGCGTTACCGCGTGCGCGTGGAGTTTGCCAATGGGCGCGAATTGGGGCCGTATCTGGCGCAGACGCGGCCACCACCTGACCGCAACACGCCGCTGCGCCTGTTGATTGCGGCTGATATTGATCCATCGCCTGACTATGAATCGCCAATTTTCTCGACGATGACTGACTACGCTGCTGACTTGGCGATTTCGATCGGCGATTTCCCATACGCCGACAACGGCCCTAACGTCGCAAAGACGGTTGCCGACTATCGCGCCGTGCATGCCGATGCGCGATCGACGCCAAAGATTGCACGTTGGCTTGCGTCATCAACGCTATGTGCGATCTATGACGATCACGAATTTCGCAACGATTGGGCCCCGCGCTTTGTCGCAGCCGAAGCCGATCGTTATGCCGCTGCGATGCAGGTCTACGATGAATTTTTTCCACAACCCGGCGCGGCCCCGAATATACGTTACCGGGTCTGGCAGTGGGGCACCCAAGTCGATGGCTTTATGCTCGATTGTCGACGGTTTCGAGCTGAGCCAAGCGACCCGGCAGGGCCGCAGAAATCGATGCTTGGCGCAATTCAAAAGCAATGGTTCTTGCAGCGCCTAGCCGCGAGTACCGCGCCGTGCAAACTGATTTTCACCTCGGTGCCCCTCGATTTTGGCAACGGCAACGAACATTGGAATGCGTACGCCCATGAACGGGAAGAAATATTTGCAGCGATCAGTGCCGCTGATATTCGCGGGGTCGTTTTTGTTAGCGCCGATCAACATTGGTTTGAAGCGCGGCGCTACAGCAACGGTGCTCGGGAGTTTCAAATCGGCGCGGTAGCCCGTGGCATTGGTGAACCACCGCCGATGCGGGCTGGAATTTTGGGCCGGGCGTTGACGTATAATTTTGCCACGCTGGAAATCGCCGACGGGAAGATGCTGGTGCAAGATTTTGATGCTGATGGTACGCAGCTGTACGCGGAGAGGCTTGATGCAGGGAGTTTGCGAATTATGCAGCGGGGATCGCAGCGGATATAGGCAAGACCGCGCAGCGCGGCGCAGGAGTGGGTGAATGGGGGGTGAACGGTCGGTGAACGGTCGGTGAACGGTCGGCTCACAGCAGCTCCGGCGGGAGCGAGTTGGAGCTTGAACGGGTGCACTGCGGCTGGCCGCGCGGCCGCGTAGGTTTGTGCTCGCGCGTCGCCTGATGCGCCGCCGTCGCGTCGCGGGTATTTGATACCGGAGCCTGGCAGATGGGGTATCGATGGCTAGATGACTACATGTCCGGTTTCGGACGTATTATTTTTCAATTTTATAGATATTTTTCAGATTTATGTTGACGTAATTTTTATACGAGAAATTGCAGTGCCTACGTGTAGCGGGTGAAACGCTCGTGTAAGGCGACGAAGTGGGCGATGCGGAACGATGGGCTGGATCGGCGGATTTTTCTCGTTGCAATGTTGGTTCGCGGCGCAGTGAGCCAGCGGTAGCGTCGAAAAAACCGATGATAGAGTGATTCTATGGAACAAGGTACAGAGGTGAAGGTAGCCCTCGACGTTGATGTGCTTGGGGACCAAATCGCTGAAATGTCAGCGCATATCGACGCTGCGATGCATCGGTTGTTAACGGCGATTCGGGAATTCGACATTGCCTCGGGCTGGCATGTGCAAGGCGCGCTGTCGTGTGCACATTGGTTAGCGTGGCGAGTTGGCTGGGATCTTCGGACGGCCCGGGAACGAGTGCGGGTTGCACGCAAGTTGGCAGAACTGCCGCTGGTCGACGAGGAATTGCGCCGTGGAGCAATGTCATATTCGCAGGCCCGAGCTATTTCGCGAGTGGCGAAGGCTGAAAACGAAAAGCTCTGGGTTGGGTACGCCAAGCACATGCCGGCGTCGCAGCTGGATCACAGGTCGGAGGCTGGAGCAATGGCCGGAGCGATAGCGGCGGCACAAGTCGCCGCGCAGCGCACGGTGACTCGGCGAAGTCTCGATAACGGCATGGTGAAGTTTGAGGTTGTACTTGCAAGTGATGAAGCGGCGATCGTTTGGGCGGCACTCAATGCTGCGATTGCGCGATCGTACGTGTCGTTTTCCAGGTTGCTCACACAGCCGTTACGTCGACGGTCATCACATCGAACACTGGGCCAACGGCGGCAAAACGGCGTTGTCTAACCTTATTTTGTTATGTAGCGCCCACCATACGCTGCTGCACGAAGGCGGCTGCCGCGTCGAATCCAACGGCACCAATGGCTGGGATTTTTTCGATCATCGCTCCAGGCTCATCGACGCACAGCCAGCCCGCACAACGCCGAACAACATTGGTGCACGACATGGCCTCGCTTCGTTACACGATGCTCATGCGGCGCTCGCCATCACGGCCAATACCAACGCATCGAATTGGACTGGCGAACCGATCAACTATTCGACGTGCATCGACTACTTGGTGTGAGGAGCGCGGTCTGACATACGCCAGCATCAAGTATGCATGCCCTAGAGTACCCAGCACAGCGTGACGGCGCGTGCCGGTCGCGTTAACCGACGCAAAGCGCACCGAACGCGCCAACATATCGACGAATCTACGCGCAGGAGGCGAACGGAACGAGTGGAATAACAAGTATCGGACCTAAACGCCTCGTTGTACTACGGCGTGGACTCCGGTCTCACTCCAACGACCGACGCTTGATCTTTTATCGAAAGCCGCCCCTGCGTTTTGGTATTTTCAAAAACAACTCGCGCGTTGCCGGTTAAGCTAACGAGCATATCGGTGGCAACCATGCTGCCGCCGCGGACGATGACAACCGCATGTTCACTGGCGCGAATGCCGATCGACGCCTTCACGTTGCAATCGGTTAGAATAACCTGACAGTTGCCTCCAACATCCAGTGCTGGCCCATCGTCAACGGTAAACGTGTACTTATGGTAGCGCTCAGTAACGCCACCGTTGCCCAAGCATTGCGCGGTAGCGTTTACACGATTTTCGCAAGCCAGACCAAAAGTAACGAGCAACATACCGGTTAGGCTTTGCCCGAGAAGTACATACATTTGACCGTCACTATACAGGCCTACGCACAGGTAGGCGCTGGTATGTACCGATTCGCACGTCTGCCAATGACAGCCGCATCCGTTGCCGGCCCGCCGTCGCCGCCTTAGCCTCGATTTCTGATACACTGCTGCGGCACGCCCCACGCATGAGTTCCGCTCGATCATACCTTCGCGAATTGGCAACCCTCGCGCAATCCGATGACGCTGACGTGCGACGCCACGTTTTTCGCCAAGGCTTGGCCATGCTCGCGGCGATCAGCGAACGCGAACCGGCACCGCTCGAAGGTATTTCGGCCGACGATTTACGGATGTCGGTGCGCCGCGCGATCGATGACGGCCTGTTCGATGAACTCACCTGGCTGTCGCCCAGCGCCGCCGCCGCCGCCATTTATGAACTAGCGCAGGCGTTACCACCCGGTGCCGAGCGCCGCGAACTTGGCCGCCGTGTCCTAACCCGTTTGCGTTTTGCCGATCACGCAACCTTTGTGCGCTTAGCGATTTCGTTGGCACGTACCGCACCTAAAACACTGAACAGCGACGCTAACTATTTTCGCGCAATTCATGTTGTTTCGAGTCCAAGTAATCAAAGCATTGGGGTCGCTGAATTAGCCCTCGGCATTCTTGCGCAACCACTACTTACGCGGTTGTGGGTCCAAGAGCCCGCCATTGGCAGCTTGATCGGCCGCCATGGCAGTGCGCGCATAGTCGCCCACGCCGCGCGTGAAGCGGTAGCGCGTCATCGCGCTGGTGATCTGGGTGGCGTCGCGCTGTTATCCCGACCCGCAGTCCGAGCCACGATTGCGCAACTGCTGGCCGACCGCGAAGCGCTGGTCTGGCGATGGGCCGCCGTGGCTCGCGGGCTGTTGGCCCACGTAGATTCAGAATTTGCCGACGATATTGCCCGCGAACTCACCAGCAATAACAACAGTGAACTGCGCCGTGGCACGCTGTCGGCGGTAGCGGCATTTGAACTCGGTGGGGCAGCGATGCGCTGGTGGGATTTGGTGGTCACCCAAGCCAAAACCCAACCGGGTATTGCCCGCAGTGCAGTGATGGGAATTGTCGGATTTGCGACGGTGGCGCCAGCCCAAGCCGATGATTTGATCATGACGTTGCTGAGCCACAGCGACTCGCCGCCGCACGAACTCGACCTATGCGATGCCTTGGCCGAGCTATGTCGAGATGAATCAATTTCGCTTTTGCCTCGCAGTACCACTGACGCAGCGAAGCGGATGCGCGCCCGGTTGCAACAGGCGATCGCCAGCGGCAACCCGGCGAGCCGTGGCTTATGCGCTTCACTGCTCATCGATCTCACCAGCGCTGAGCCGGCGGCGCAACACGGTGTCTTGCCAAGCATTGCAACCGCGCGGCAAGATCTAGCGCGCGGTGATATGGCGGCGGCGCATCGCGCTGCACAAAGCACCATTGAAGAACTTGCCATCGCGATCGAAACCCTCGCGCGCCCTGCCCTCGACGATTTGAGCGTCGAACACGAAGTCCGGCTGCTGCGCGAACTCGATCGTGAAGTGTTATCGAACGTTACGCTACCAGCCGTGCTCGCGGCAAGCCACGACGACGTTGCGACCAGTGCAATTTTACGCGGATCATTGCATCAACTCGAAGCGGTGCTGGTGATGCGCGAACTCGAAGGTATTGAACGGCCCTTTGAATTACGCTTGAGCCAGCTCCGCGCACTGATTCGTTTGCTCGATAGCGCGCCCAACGACGACGATCCATCGAATCGTATCTTGGCAATGCAACAACTGTTGCTTCGGGCCCGCGACGAGCACTCATCGCTGCGTCGCGCTGTGTATGTGGCCATGACGCGGGCTGCCGACGCCTTGATTCGCAGTGGTGATATCGAATTAGGCGATGTGTTGTTAGTGTGGCCGCAAGAGTTCCCGCCCCACGAGGATTTCGCGATTGTGCGCGAAGCCTCGATGCTTCCGGAACTTGAATCGACGTTCTCGGCGTATGTGCAGTTGCAACATGTAGCTTGGGCCAAAGCCAACGACCGCCCTGCGTTATTACAAATATGCTCAGCGTTGGCCGCGCTGGCCCAAGCAATGCCCACCGCAACATCGCCGCGCCTCGACGGTGTACGCTCGGTGATTTCACAATTGGCCGGCAAACTACGGCTGCTATGCAATGCCCGTTGCCGAGCCGATATCGCCGATGCCACCATAGATGCCTTGTGTGAAATTGCAGCAACGCTGGCGATGCGCATCGGCGGCGCACGGCAACGGCTTGGCCTCGACGCGTTGGAGCTACCCAACGGTAACCTTGAGCAAGCCTTGCGTGCCATTGGGCACACCTTGACCTTCATCCGTTCAGCTAACACCGACGATGCCACCAACGGCATCAACTTGAGCCTCGAACTAGAAGAACAAATCGGCATTACGATTGAGCGCGCCAGCCAAGCGCTGCCACCTGCAATCGGCAAAGCGCTAGAACGCGCGTTATTATTTGTTGCGCAATTGCCGCCGGTTGTTGCGCCTTCAACGCAAGACGTTGAACACAATGATACCGATGCCGATTTTGATGGCCATTTCCCACAGTGGATGCCGTTGTCGCGGCGCCTGGGTGGGTACAGCGTCTTGCGACCGATCGGCAGTGGCGCAGCCGGCTCGGTACTGCTGGCGGTGCGCTCCGATCAAAGCAAGCGCGCTGATCAGCAACCGGTTGCGGTAAAAGTTCCCGACTACGACGGCGGCGCGGCTCGCAGCATGTCCGAAGCCGAGTTCGAAGCGGTGTTCCGCGAAGAAGCCAGCGCATTGTTGTCATTGCCCGCGCATCGCCACCTGGCTGGCTTCATCACGTTTGATGCTAGCGCCAAGCCCAAGCCGATCTTGGTGATGGAATACGTGCGCGGCCCAAATCTTGAGCATGTCATTGATTCGCGCCGCCTTGGCATGGCCCGGGTTTGCACAATCCTCGACGGTATTTTGCAAGGCCTCGAAATCATGCATGCGCACGGCCTGGCTCACTTGGACGTCAAGCCACCCAATGTGGTGTTGCGCGAAGGTCGCGACGAAGCGGTGTTGGTCGACTTTGGCTTGGCTGGCCGACGGTTGCGCACCGGTTGCGGTAGCCCGCACTACGCGGCGCGCGAAGTGTGGATCGACGCGGTGCCCGGCCAGCCAGCCTTGTCTCCCTTCGCTGCGGATGTTTACGCGGTAGCGTGCATTGCCGGTGAAATGATGACGGGCGTTACGTTGGTAAATGGCGACTCCTTGGCGGAAGTTGTCGGGATTCACATGGCGGGCCACGCGGGCCGAGCGTTGGTGCCAAAACTGCAAAAGGCCAAGTTCGCAGATCTGGCCCAGCTGTTTACCTCGGCGCTCGATCGCGACACCAACAAGCGGCCGACGGTGCAGCGGTTCCGGCGCGGTTTAGCCGCACTGGCACCAGCATTAATCAGCCGACCGTGGCCTCTCGTCGATTTGTAGGTTTGCGACGACCGAAACGCCAAAACGCCTCGGTCAAAGAGGCGTTGTAGGTGAGCTAACGGTAAAACAATCGTGACTAGTAGCCAGGCGCTGGTGGGCCGGCAGGCGCTGGAGCTGGCCCTGGTGCAACTGGTGCGCCGTTGCACTGATACTGCACGCGCCATTCAGTGGCGGTGCGGGTGCTTTGGCCGGCTTGTTGGGTAACCGAACCATCACGATTTTGGTAGGTGTCCGAACGTGCACCGGTGTCGGTGCCGATTGGTACTTCACCTTCATTAAGAACTTGATAACCACCTGGGCAGTGCGCTTGCATGTCCTTGGTGGCGGCTTCCATGGCTTTGCCACGGTCGCCATTGAGCGCGATGGTGCCACCGTATTGTGTGCGTTGAACGTAGCGCGCCGAACCGCAGCCTGCGAGTGCGATGCTTACGAGACCTGCGACTAGACCAAGTTTCCCGAGTTTCTTCATACGTGACTGCCCTTTGTTGGAACTGACGGACGTTATGCTCGAAATTGTAATACGTCCTTGGCTCGGCGCGCAATGGCTGCACCCATTTGCCGCTTTTTCGGCGGTTAGATGTGACTTCCCTCGCAGACTAGGCTACGCCGCGCGGCATGGACGAACATCGAGTATTTGATCAATCGCCGGAATGGCGGGCCAAGTGCACCGAGATGTTCGGCAACCGCTTGGCCAAGAATTCCAAACACCTGCGCAAATGGGCCAAACGTGAAGCCTTGGATTGTTACCGAGTCTACGATCAGGACATCCCTGAAGTCCCCATCGTCGTCGATTTTTACGCTGGGGCGATCGTGCTGGGCGACTACCGCATGCACGATGACGACGGCCAACGGCGCGGCGGTGACGAATGGCTCGACGACATGGCGGTCAAGGCTAGCCAGGTGCTCGGCATCGCCATTGATGAAGTTTTTGTCAAAGGCCGACAACGCTTGGCCCACCACGGCGAAGGCCAACAATACCGTCGCTTGGCCGAAGACTCGGCGCACCGAGTCGTCCACGAAGCCGGCCATACCTTCATCGTGAATCTGAGTGATTTCGTCGACACCGGACTATTTCTGGATCACCGCATCACCCGCGTGCGCGTCGCCAACGAAAAATTCGCACGGCCGGTGCCGCGCATGCTCAACCTATTTTGTTACACCGGCGCGTTTTCAATTCACGCTGCGGCCGCTGGCATGATTACTACCAGCGTCGATATGTCACGCACCTATATGGATTGGGCTGCGGCCAACTTCGAAGAAAATCAAATCAACCTCGGTGCCCATACCCTGGTGCAGAGCGATGTACAAAAATACCTGGCAGGCGCCCACGCCGCCAATGAACGCTTTGAACTAGCGGTGGTCGATCCCCCGACATTTTCTAACTCCAAACGCATGGATTACACCTGGGATATCCAGCGCGACCATGGTGGCCTGCTATCCGACGTCGCCGGCTTAATGTCGCCGGGCGGGGTAATTTGGTTTTCCACCAATCGCCGCAAGTTTAACTTGGAGCTCGACAAAGAGCCGGCCTTCGACGGTGCGACGGTCACCGACGAAAGCAAAGCCACCATCCCTCCTGACTTTCGCGATTCTAAGGTGCATCACGCGTATCGCATCGTGATGCCGCTAGCCAAACATTTGCGCTGACGGCAACAAGCTGGCGCTCGTTGATCTTAGGCATTGACCCCAAGCGTCAGCGTTGCAGCCATGCCCGCAGCTACCGTCCCCGTAACATTCGCGAGTTGGCTGATGCCACCATCATCGCTAAACACATTGTCCGTGGCCAAACTTGTTTGGGCTAAATTCGTCACGCTAGCGCTGTAACCCGTGGTTGCAAAGACGGTTTCACAAGCAGATTTTGGCAAAGCGAGCTGCGAAGTTTTAATTTTGTTGGTCGCCGTTGTCGCTTTGGCCAGCGACGCATAGATTTCAAAATGGATGTGGGCCCAACGGCCGGAGTACGCCGCAGGGAATATTGACGTGAACGTTACTTGACCATTCGCATCGGTGACCTGCACGCCGCGCAAGTAGTTCTCGTTGGTAATACCGTTGCTGTACATCGAATACAGCCCAGCTCGATCGCAGTGCCACAAATACACGGCGTAGCCCACCAACGGCGCACAACCATTTTTGGTGCTCACGAGTGTCAATGTAATGGTCAGTGGCACACCCGATGTCACGGTACTTGTCGTTAGACTTGAGCGAATATCGCTGCGCACGATACCGGAAAGCGTAAGGGCATTTAGGCCGTTGTTGTTGGAACCATCGCCGGGGTACGGACCGGCGGTTTCCTCGGGAATGGTCGAACATGACCCGCCATCGCCGGTGGTAGTCGTTGCATCAACATCGGTTGCCGTCGACGAGCCACAACCCAACACTGGCAAAACCAAGGCGGTACCACCGACGGCACCGACCCAACCAAGAAATTTCCGGCGCGACAGTTGGGTTGCGAGCATTTGCAGATCGTGATCAAGCCCCTGATGATGATTGTGCTTTTTCATAGAAATCAAAACTACCTGGCAACTTTGGCTTTTCTATTACAACCATGTTGCAGTTTGTTTCAAGCCACGTCGGCTGCATCACCGACGCCCAAGGCCGCACGCAGACTGCGCAGCACTGTTGGCGTTGCAACCACACAGCGCTGGCGTTGTTCATCGATTGCACGCTGCATCGCGACCAGATCGCTAGCCGATGGTGCAAGGCGGGGCCGATCATGCAACATCCGCTGCAATCGATGCACGATCGATTCGGTGCGCTGCAGATCGTGCGGCACGCCGAATTCAAGCAACCGCCGGTGCAACTGCGCCATCGCAGCGACGCCATCGACCGCGTCATCGGCGTCCCAACACAGCACATTGGATTCGGTCGCCAAGGCCGAAATGTACGCCTGAGCATTGCTTGGGTCATTGGCCAATTCAGCATCGAGCAACAGTTCAATCCCGATGTGGCCGGTGGCACGCGCTGGGCCACGCGCACAGCCATACGCTGCCAACCGCTCACCGAGTTCGCGCATGAGCCCCAACACCACGGGCAAACCGTGAAAAGCGGCATCAGTGCGATGATGCAAAGCAATACCCGCTGCCACTGCCGCGTCGGTGGTTGCCGGTTGAGCCAGCCTGGCCCGGGTCATCGCTGCAAAATCGGGCACCATGGAGCCAAACCCATGGGCTGCCGCACGGTCGGTCGAAAACCATGTCGCGACGGCACAATGGCCAAAAAAATTCATGCCGAGCCCGAGCGTAGTCCTTTTTACGTGTCTGCGGGGCCAGCGCAGTTGGGCGAAAAACAACTATCTTGAACGGCAGCCAACGGCCACTGCACGCGAGCCGCATGCGGCGTGCAAGCTTCGGCAGCTTCGAGGCACCAAAAGTACTGGCACCGGCCGACCGATGCAGTACAGTGCGTCGGTGTTTAGGCCGGCGCAACATCGCTCTCGATTTTGGGCGGCGACGTGCGCGGCGGCGTTGGTCACGCTGGCTGCCGCCGGTTGCAGCGACGATCCGCCGGCATGTATTGCATTGGCTGCAACCTGCCAACCGTTGTACCCGCCAACTTTCGAAAACGTCTACAACAATACGATCGCCAAAAAATGCGGCGGCGATTCAGCGTCATGTCACTCAGTCGAAGGTATGCATGGCGGCCTAGTGCTGGCCGATCGGGCAACCGCATTCACCGCCTTAACCACGGCTGGCAGCCGACGCGCGGTAGCCGGCGATGCAGCATGCAGTGGCATGATTGTGCGAATCAACAGCATCGGCCACGACTGGTCGATGCCACCTGAATCACCACTTGGTGCAGCTGAACGCTGCGCCATCGAACAATGGGTTCAAAACGGAGCCAGTGGACCATGACCCGTAGATGCATTTCGCTGAACTTGGTAGGCCTGGTTGCTGCACTCACACTAGCAAGCGCTTGCGGCGACAATGAAACTAGCCTGTCGGTTGAAGAACTGATGAAACCTGAAACTTGTTTGCAGTGTCACCCCAAACACTACAAAGAATGGTCGGGGTCCATGCACGCATACGCAGCCGACGATCCAGTTTTTATCGCCATGAACAAACGCGGCCAACGCGAAACCAATGGCGCGTTAGGCAGTTTCTGCATTAACTGTCACGCCCCGATGGCGGTGCAATTGGGGTTAACCACCGACGGCAGTAACTTGGCCGAGTTGCCGCAATGGTCCAAAGGCGTGACGTGTTATTTTTGTCACAACGTAAAAGCCATCACCGACACGCACAACAATCCGATCACCTTGTTCAACGATGATGTCATGCGCGGCGGCATTACCGACCCAGTTAGAAGCCCAGCGCACCGTACCGAATACAGTGAACTGGTCGACACCGACAACCAACAATCGTCAGCGATGTGTGGCGCCTGCCACGACATTGTGACACCACGCAATATTCATTTGGAACGCACGTTTGCCGAATGGCAAACCACAATCTTTGCGCAACCCGATCCTCGCCAACATTTAACGTGTGGCCAGTGCCACATGATCGCCAACGACGATGTCGTCGCCAGCGCGCCTGGACTCAAGGTGCCGTTGCGCCAGCAAGGCCGTCGCGAACACACGTTTGCGGGTATCGATACCGCGCTAACGCCATGGCCCGAAATGGCCGAGCAACGGGCTGCCATCGATCGCGATCTCAAGGGCGTGGTAGCAGCCAAACTATGCGTGGTGCCGACCAACGGTGGCGAAATCACCTTGCGACTCGACAACATTGGCGGTGGCCACATGTTCCCAAGTGGCGCAGCTCATGATCGCCGAGCATGGGTTGAACTAGTCGCCTACGACAGCAATAACCAAATCATATTTCAAAGTGGTGTCGTTCCCAATGACAAAGATCCCGAAGACATCGCGGATCCAAACTTGTTTTTTATGTGGGACAAAACCTTCAAATCCGACAACACGCCGGCAGATTTTTTCTGGGACGTCGCGCGCTACGAAAGCTTTTTGTTGAAGCCAGCGGTCACGTTAGATTTTAATGACCCGCGCTACGACCATGCCACCACCCACTCTTATGTCGTCGGGCCGGCACGCGCGCAGATTGTCAAAGTTACCGCCGTGGTGAAAATCCGCGCGGTGCCGTTGCACCTGATGCGCGAGCTGCGCAGCGACGGGTTACCTGAGTCAGCCATCACGAATCTGCCAACATTAGAGCTCTCGGGCACCAAACTAACGTGGACGCCCGCGACTGCCACAAATCTCTGTGTTGACTAATTTTGTGGTAAGCAACGCTGCAAAATCATGCACGCCACCACTTTACTCACAGCGTTAGCCGGTGGCCTGCTTGGCGTGCGCCATGCCTTTGAACCAGACCATCTTGCGGCGGTCGCGACACTTACCGATGGCAGCCCAACCCAAACGCAAAAGTATGCGGGTGGTACACTGGTGAAAAATGCACTACTTGGAGCCTGGTGGGGCGTTGGCCACACTGCGGCACTGGTAGTGGTGATCGCGGGTTTTTCGATGATCAATGCGACGATGGCACCAGCGATCGAACAGGGCTTTGAGCTAATCGTCGCAGCGATGTTAATGCTGCTTGGCGGCCGCGCGCTTGTTCGCAGCTATCGCAGCGTAGCACGTGAGCCACTGACACTGCACCACCATGCTCAAGTGGCGCATAGTCATGCCGGTGGTGCCCACATGCATTTTGGTCGCGACCACATCCGCACACTGCATTGGCGGTCGCTCGCAGTTGGCGCAGTTCATGGGTTGGCCGGCAGCGGTGCGTTGCTGATCTTGGTCGCAACCCAAATTGACACGATCGCCGGCCGCTTATTCTATGCGCTGATGTTCGGACTTGGCTCGGTGCTCGGCATGGCCGCGATGACCGCAGCGAGTGGGATGATACTGCATCGGCTGACCGGCGCGGCTCAACGTTGGTTGCATCGTGGCCTTGGCGCATGCTCTATCGCGATGGGCGTGTGGTGGGCGGCGCTCACGCTGATGCACTGAGCGGTCTCAATCGCAGGTATTGCGCAATGTTGGAAACGCGCCGGTCGGGATAACGCTGCACGGCGGTGCCAACGTACAAACCGGTACTTCCTTATACTTGAGTTGCACGATGTTGATTCTCCGCACCCCTGGCTTATCGGCAACGGCTAACGTAACCCCTACTAGCGCCGACGTTTGATTGGCGTCGTGGGTCAAGACCTCGCCGATGTACGTACAACTATTGGCATCGGCATTGGTTTGGAACTTCATGGTCGTCGCAATGCCGGCAATATAATCGGCATCCTGGCATGGCTGCCCCGTGAGCGCCGCTGGTAGCGTAATTTTAGTACAGCTCTTGGTATCGCCGGGTTTAAACTGCACCTCACAAACAATGGTTGCCGGCAATTCCGTCAAATCGAATCCCGGTGCCACCGGCCGCATGCATTGCGACGGAACGACACAAATCGCAGCGCCAGCATTAGCCGGCTCAGCGGATTCTGGCGCAACACCATCGCATTCACTTTCGCGAGCTGCCGATGGCGACGAATCGTCACAAGCAAATGATGACCCAAGTCGACAGTAGTCACCGTCGATATCAGTTTGAGCACAGAACTTGTCGACGCGATCGTCGAAGCGGATGCAATCGCCACCGGTGTCGCGGCCATCACATGATTCAACGTCCGACGCGTTGCGATCGAGTACGTCGATATCACAAGTCATATTCATGGGTGACGTATCGTCGCTAGTCTTGATGCCATCACAATCGATGTCATCGGTGCGCGTCACTGCATCGACGGATCTGTCAGTTTTCACTGCAATACATTGATACTTTTCACGCCCAAAATCAGCCAAGCCCTGGTTGTCAGCGGGGCTAGCGAGCGCCAACGCGTACTCATTGACTCGCGAATCAGCGACCACAATAGTTTCGCGGTCGAAACTCACTGGTTCGCCTTTGAGATAGCCCACAACGATTACCTTGTTGCCTTTGGGCGTGGCGCTTGATGGAACAAAGTACACGAAGGAAGAATCGCTGGCGCTGATAGCCACGCTGTCGTTGGCAGCATAGTCACGCAACAGCACCAACGGCTTGTTCGCAGGTGCGAGTTGCGGAATCGCACGCAACTCATTTGTGCTAGTTGCATTGCCGTTGGCAAAAAAGAATTCGAGATGATCAATCGACCCTGGTGCAAATGAAACTTGCAAGGCTGCACCGGATTGAGTTTCGCAAGACGCGAGGGCGCTCAACACGCCCAGCGTTGCAATCAAAGACAACTGACGTCGCCGTGGGCGCAACTGTATGACCATCATTAAAAACACGCGGTAGGTGGGACATCAATCGTACACGTCGCTGTTAAACCTGGATTCCCAGGATCGAGACAAATGCCCAGACCGTCTAGTGGCGCTTGCTTCGGCTCGATATCCACAACAAGTCCGACCTTGAGCCCATCGATTTTGCGATGAACGCCTAACAACACTGTGCCTCGGGTCAGCTCGCCGCCCGCTGGTGCCACCAATTCAAACGTACCTATGCACGCAGCGTTTCCCGGCGCCGGGGCGACCTGCACCGTCCAAACTCCGATATCGGCATAGCTTGGGTCGACATATCGTTCACCTAACCGCGCTACGCACGCAGGGTTATCCATACCCAGGGAAAATTTCAAACGTTTGGAGGCTTCGCTGCACGGTACGCCCTGCGCATCGACCGGAATTTTACAGGTAGCGTCGATTTTTTGTAGCACCTTCGCAACAGGCTCCAGCATCGTCGTCGAGTCAGTGTAACGACCATTGGCGTCAGCGCCATTGCAATGATCGATCGAAAGACATGTGATCTCCGCAATACTACCGATGTCGCAAACGTAGCTTTCAGAATCTGTTTCCAGCTCGGTGCATGTGGCCCGTTCGATTAAGTTGCACAGCCGACCGCCATTGTTGCTTGGGTATGGCCGCATACAAGCAGCATTCACCACAGCCGACTCGCTGTTACAATCAGCGTCGACACCGTCGCACACCACATCAGGCTCACTCATCGGATTCTGCGGAATACACCCCGGGCCCGGACACTGCGCGCCAGCATCGATCACCAAGCCGGCATTCCACGCCACACAGCCCGGTGCCGTGTCAAATTGATCATCAACAGCACGCAAGCTAATGTCGTAGCGATTCACCCGACCAGCAGTACCAGCAACTTTGCTCGCGCCCCAGGCCACCGCAGTGAGACTGCCATCGAGATTTTTGACCGAACCAACGATGAGCACTTGCCGCCACTCCGGCCACAGCGGCAATTGACCTGCGGGCACCATCAAATCAAATGCCGACGTGACGTTGTACTCGCTAAGCAAATACTGATCATCGCCGCCTTCAATTTCGGCATCGCGCTCAAACGTTGGGCCACCCGGCGCAAATCCCGGAAACGAACTGCCTGGGTTAACCTGACGCGCGACATAAAGTTGTAGATGATCGATCTTGAGCACCGTGGGATCACGAGTCAACTCAATGTGCAACAGCACACCTTCTTGAGCGCTGCAGGCATGAAGCAAACCGGCAACCGCAACGCCTGCAAGACACACTAGATGGGCAAATCCGCGCATAGAGAAACGATACAGGAAACTTCACTGCACTTGCGAAAACTCTACATGCGAAACGAATTGGGTCACATCGGACCGCGTAGGCTGCGCCCTCACCCCACGCAGCAATTCGCCGACCAGCAATTTAGCAGCGGGGACAACCATCAAACCACGGCGTGGCGCGACCACGAAGCGCCGGCGTAGCGATGCAACTGCGTCAGCATCGGATGTACGCAGCCCGCCTACAATCGAATCACCTTGATAGGTTGTGATCGAGGTCACCAACGCCGCGCGGAGTTTTGCATCGGTTCCATAAACCACCAGGACTGCATCAGCGGCCGACGTTAACGACAACAACGCGACCAGCCCAGGCGGCAACTCAATGCCACCCGGGACTACCACCGCATCGGCTTTGCCAAAACCGACTGCCGCAATTGCTGAAACTGAATCCGGGGCGGTGTCGAGTTTGGCGAAATAATCGCGCGGCAATTCACCACCGAACAACGCCGCGTAGACAAAATCATTCTCGTGACCACCGATTGCCGGAACCAGCAGCGTCTTGCCTTGCAGCTGAGCCAATGTGGTGCCGGTTTTTCCAACTAATTGCCATGGCCTGGCCGTGTCGCCGCCACGGACCGCAGCGGCAACTACGGTGTAATTGCCGCCGGCATGCGCGAGATACGCGACATCAACTAAGGCAATCGCCACTTCGGCTTTTTTTACTGCGGTAGCAAAATCACTGGCCCGCGCATACACCCGCCCAACGCCAGTAACGCCCACCGCTTTGCCAAAATGTTCAGCCAACTTACCTACTGCTTGTACGCGCGCTGCGGTGCCAGGATACGGCAGCGATGGCGCATACATGCCAACCGTGAGGCCATCCGCCCGCGCTACAGCAGGCGTCGCCACCGTCAACATCACTATCGCCATAATCAAAGACCAGACTAGCCTTTGCCGCACTTCCATCGTTGGCATCACGGTGTACCTCCTGGGCCTTCGCCACCTACGATATGTTCTTTGGCTTCGATCCAATCAACCAATGGTGCGAAGCGAACGCCAGCGCGACGCGCACGGCGCCAAGCGTCCAGCGCCTTACGCGCATCGTTACGACGTTCGTAGATAAGTCCGACACTAACTAACGCGTCAGGCAGCTTGGCCGACAATTTTTCAAGGCTTTCCAGTGCAGCGTCGAGCCGGCCTTCCGCCATGTCGATGATCGCTAGGTTTACTACTAGCTCATCGGTTCCGGCCTTGGCCGCCACTCGCCCCGCGAGCGCCAATAGTTTTTTGGCTTGCGCCACATTGCCATTGCGATACGCATCTGCCGCCGCCGTCAGCGCGACGACCCGCGTTGCCGTCGCCAACAATACCGCCGATGCTCCACTGGCACGCGCCGCAAGTTTGGTCAACCGGTCAAGTGCTGGCGCAGCACGCCGTGGCGTCAAGCCATCGAGATACGCTTCCAAAATTGGTGCTGCTTGCACATCGGCGGGCGCTGGAAAGGGGCAAGGCTTGCCTGCAACCGCATGCAACAACCGTAGCGCTGCGTCTCGATCGCCAGCGACGATATGAGCCAAGGCCAATTCGCATTTACTTGCAATCGAAGCGCCCGGCGCTGCACCTTCACGTAACATCTCAACAGCTTTGCTGCCGTTGCCGGTTTGAATCGCTGAGATGCCTGCGGCCGTGCGAGCCGCCAATAATGCAGCTTGCAGCATTGCACGATTGGCTTCGCTGGGCTGATTGCCGCTCGCGACCCGCTCCAACAACGTCACCGCGTTGCTTGGTTCACCGAATTCGATTTCCGCAGCAGCCGCGTCGACCGCGATGGTCACAGCGAGTTGACCTGTGGCAGTAGCTGCGCTGCGCGCGTAAAAATCACGCGCCACTGCGATGGCGGCCTGATTCGTAGTAGCCCGCGCGATCAACAACAGATCTACCGCGTCAGGTTTACCAATTGAACTCAACACGTCACTCGCTTCCGCTTCGCGGCCCAGGCCAAGCAAGGCAATACCGAGATTGCGCAAAATTATCGGCGACGACGCGAGTTCGCGCGCTCGTTGCAACGTAGCTAGCGCTTGAGCAAATTCCGCCTTTTCAAGCTCGCTAGCGCCGCGCTCGGTCAATGCAGCCGCCATCACCCGCCGCGTTCGGACAACTGTGCTGTCCACTGCCATCGCCGCTTCTAATGTGGCGATGCCGGCGGTCAGATTACCAGTGCGCAAATACGCTAAGCCAAGCACGGTGAGCACCCGACCGTCGTCGGAGATCGTCGCTTGCGCCGAGGACAGGCGAGTCACCGCTAACGCCGCTTGGCCATTCGTAAGCAGGCTTTCGCCCAGCTCGATCCACCATTCCGGATCATCACTTGCAGTCGCTGTTGGCCCAAGTTTGTCGAGCAATGCGATGGCCGAGCTTGCTTTACCACTCTTGCGCAACACGGTTGCCGACCGCACGGTCAAGCGCCGTCGGGTGGGTTCGAGTTGCCGTGCGATTTCAAGTTCGGCAAGTGCCGCAGCAAGCTCACCGCGCACCGCTAACGCTTCGCCCAACAGCGCATGCCCGGCGGCCCCAGCCCGTGGTTGATTGGTCAAATATTCACGCGCGCGGCGCAAGGCTCCGTCGATATCGCCAATTGCTAACGCGCACTGACCATCAACTAAGCCAATCTCAGGGTACTGCTTGAGCTCTGCGCCTAGCGCCGCCAACATCGGCCGAGCCCGGCGACAATCGATCGCTGCGGTAGCCCAGGCCACGCCCATCCGAGCACGCAGATCAACGCGGGCTACGCCGACGCTAGCCGTAAACAATTCAACGGCTTTGCGCGGCTGACGCGCACGCAAAAACGCATCAGCCAAATCGACGCGATGAATTGCATCATCGCCGACCAACGCCACCGGACGCGAGGCTAAATAACTTTGATATGCCGTGGTCGCGTCGCGCCAGCGCCCGGTCTGATAATAGGTGTGGCCCAATAACAGTAAGGCGTCGTAGCGCTTGGCGTCGGTCTTGACCACCGTTTCCAACAGGGTCACGCCTTCGCTGGTTTGCCCCGCTAACACCAATTGGGTGCCAAGCGCGGCGCGTACATCGATATCATTTGGCGCCAACACCGCAGCGTTGCGCATGATGGCGACACCGGCCGCGTATTGTTTTTGAGCGGCATGCACCGCAGCCCGTAAAATATAGGCTTCGATACGCCGAGGGTTGAGCGCAAGTGATTGGTCAAGCGCACGGGCCGCACGCTCATACGCACGCTCGCGCAAGGCTGCGCGGCCTTCGCGGACTAGCTCGACACTATCATCTTCGGCTTGTTGCGGTTGGGCCATAACCGACGCTGGCCCCAGCGTGCCAAGCAACGGCAACGCCAAGCTCAGAATCGTAAAGATACCCAATGTTGCGGGTCGCTTGATTGTTTGCATCATCGGAAACTGAACCCCACACGCAGGTAAACTTCGCGACCTTCACCCGGGACGCGATTGATCGTAATCTCTACGGGTACCGTGCGGTTGTAGTCTTGCGGTGCTACCACTTGTTGCCGCACACCCAACATGTTGCGGGCCGTCAAGGAAACATCAAAACCGTGCAGGTTCGGAAACATCACGGTGGCATTCCACAGCGCGTGGGCTTGTGCGGTTACCGCCGGATCTTGAGTCGGACGTTGTCCCAACACGATAACCTCCGACGACACATGGGCCAACTGCCGTAGCAAGGGCGTCGATACGCCGAGGCTGCTTTGCACCGCCGGTGCATTGGGCACCTTAGCGCCTGCCTTGCTACGCACTCGGCCAACAGAGCCCGAGGCAAAGCCAAACCAGCCGCGCGAATTGCGATAGGACGCTTCGGTCTCGACTCCCGTCGAGATATAGCTGCCGACGTTTTGAAATTGATCAACGCCGGCTGCGAAGTCGCGCTGTTCAACGATGCCTTCCGTGGTCCAGCGATAGCCCGACAATCGCATCGACAGTCCGGATACCGGACGAGCCCATAAAACTGTCTCGGCGCTACGAATGGTTTCAGCACGGATATTTGGATTGGCTTTATAGTCTTCGCCGTCGTCGAAAAATCCCTCGAACATGCTGGGATTTCGAAAGCCCTCGGCATAAATCAACTTTGCGCCGTAGCGATCTTTTTTTGATAAGAACAACGCAGCGCGGGGTGACAGCCTATTTTCCAACAACGAGTGACGATCGGCGCGGACCCCGGCGGTGAAACCCAACCACGACGTAGGTGTGCCATCGAGTTCGGCATAGGCGGCTTCGATATTGAAATTGACAGGGATGTTGATCGCTGCGCGCCCGAGCGCTGGCTCATAGCTGGCACGCGACTTGGTACGATAAAACGTCGATTCAAAACCTGCGGTAACGCCGAACTTACCTTGGTCGGCAATTTCGTACCGCAACCGGGCTTCAGCGCCTGCGGATTGCGCATCTCCGATTGTAACGAAATTCGACGGTTCGGCCAGCTTGGGCACCTCATCACTAAACCGATACACCGTGAAATACCCTCGCCCGCTCACCCGCAAACGATCACTAAGCGCGCGGGTATGGCCGCCCTCGGCCATCAACAATGAATTAAACGATGTGTAGCCGCGCGCCGGATCGGTGTCATACGGCGCGAAGGGTGATTCCCGACGGAAGCGAAACGCCCGCAACTGACCAAAACTACCGTGATAGGCACCAACCACGGTCGCTGCGATTTGGCTCGATCCGTCGTTTGAAATATTTTGGCCGATATTCGGCACGTTGAGTGTTTCGCCGGCCCGCAGCGTCCCCGACACCGAAACGCGGAGTTGTTTGTCGACGGTGCCGCGTGCGAACCCGGTGCCAAACGTGCCGCCGCCGATGGTCCCGAGCCCGACCCGGCCCCAGGCCCGAGGCATTTCAGCGGCGCTGCGCGTTACGATATTCACGATGCCGAAAAACGCACTGGTGCCGTACAGCGAAGATACCGGGCCACGAATCACTTCGATGCGTGCAACTTCGTCGAGCGAAACCGGCGCATCGTAGCCGACCCCCGACAGCGAACCCCAGCCTTCGTTGACCGAAGCGCCGTCGATGAGCACCAACACGCGGGTGTTGAAATCGCCCAACAACTGAAACCCGCGAATACCCATGCGCTGCTGCAAACGATCGTCCGAGATAAACACGCCAGCCAAGGCCGCGACCGCTTCGGCGACCGTACGGTAGCCAAACCGACGAATGCGATCAGCCGTAATGACCGTGACAGCCGAGGCCACATTGCCCAAGGTTTGTTCGCGTTTCGCAGCGCCCACCACCACATCTTCGTCGGAGTCGGTTGCAGCCAACAAGGATGCCGCAGTGCTTGGGCCTTCACTAGCTAGTGGCAACGGCGGCAAATCAGCGATGTCGACCGCACCGTTACGCTGCTCCAGCGGCGGCGCTGTAGGTAACCGAATAGGCTGCGCTGCGGTTGGTGATGCGCCAAACATCAAGCCTATCACCACGACTGGCCAGCGCTGGTAACTCACGCCGCGCCGGCTCCACCGATAGCACCGCCGGCGGGATAGAGGCCCGCTGCGGCTGGTGGATCGTATTGGCACAACACAAAAGTAATATCGTCGTCGGCGTCGACGCCTTCGGCGTAGGTTTCAACTGCAGCCAGAACGCGATCGCGCACAGCGACCAACGCTGGTCCATCGGGTACCGCTTGGCCTTTGAGCGCCATACGCAAGCGCCGATCACCGAACAGCTTGCCGGCTTTGTTGGCACGTTCAACGAGGCCATCCGAGAAACAAACAAAGACGTCGCCCGGTTGCAGCTGTTTTGAGCCACGGCGAATCTCGACTTGAATATTGCGATCGCCTAGCGGGTTGCCCGCAGCCGCAATGATCGAGGCGTCTTCAAGCAGCCGATTTTCGCCTAAGCGCACAATGTATGGAAAATTTTGTCCAGCGTTGGCGTAGTGCAATACCCCATGATTGGAATCAAACAGCGCAGCAAACGCGGTCATCAACACATTGTGATCGCCGACATCGCGGATCGCTGAATCAATGGCACGCAGCACTTGATCGGGCGTCAATAAACGTTCATCGATCGACGACAAACCCTCTACTGCCCCGCGTGCGGTGGCCGCGATCATCGCTGAGTGTATGCCGTGGCCGGTCGCATCACCCAAGACAAATAACATCCGGCCGTTGGATAGCTTACGGTAGGTCCACCAATCGCCGCCGCAGCTTGACGCTGGCATACAGTAGCCCGCGACCTTCATATAGCCGTGGGCATCAAGCGCCGTCGAAGGCAGCATGGATTGTTGCACCATGCGCGCCAAGCTCATTTCTTTTTCGAGCGAAACTTTTTGCGCTTGTTCGGCCAGCAACGCTTTAAGTTGATCTGACATGAAGTTAAAACTGTTGGCCAAAACTCCCAGCTCATCGCTACGATTGGTCGGTACGCGCTGATCCAGATCACCGCTAGCGATGCGCTCGGCTTGTTTGGTCAACGCACGAATCGGTTTGGCTAATTGCACACCTTGAAAAAATGCTAACGCCACACCGCCGAGTAACACCACAATCGCCAGCAACCACACCCGTTGCCGCGACGCTTGAGCGCGCCCTTGAGCTTCGGCAATCGACATCGCGAGTTCCGCTTCAAGCCCCGCCGTCGACACACCCATGCGCAACGTACCGACGACACGGTCGGCAACTTTGACGTTGGTGCCATAGACCCAATGCGAGCCTTGTGCAGTTTGGGATGCCACCAGCGCTCGCACGATGTCCTCACTCGCCGGCTGACCAGCAGGGGCCGTCGCGAGTAATTGTTGATTTACTGCTCCGAGGGTGGCCAGCGTTGGTGCGCCAGGTGTGCTCTGCACGATGACATTTTCAGCATCAGTGATGAGCAACCATTCGAGCCGGCGATCACCACGTTGCTGATCATCTTGCAACGCATCAATCAACAACGGTGCGATGTCCGAATAGGTCGAACTAGCTAACGGTAATGCGACCGCCGTGGCTACGGCTTTCACCATCAAATCGGATTCGCGTTTGATCGCACGTTCACCGCTGAGCCGTCGCGCATCAGCGTTGGACTGGGCCAACTGGGTCATCGTGCGTTGACCAAAAAATGTAGTCACGGCAAGCGCCACGGCAACTACCAACGAGGTCGCAAAGATTAGCTTGGCAGAAATCGGCAAGCCCACGCGTTTTGATCTAGCGGCAGTCACAATCCCCATGATTTTCATGCCATTAGCAAATAACTGCAACTGCGCTCAGCGCTATTGTCAACGCGATCACGGATTGCGTTGAACCGGCCGCGTAGCAATGCCGTTGCGGCCAATGGCGCGCATCTGGTCGACTGCGGTGGCAAACAAATCTTCGAGGGGAGCAGCGATGGTTTCACCTTCGAGCAGCCGCAGGGCCGCAGCGATAGCTTCAATGGTTGACACCTGACCTGGCCCTGGTGATTTGCGCATGCGTGGCGCAGCGATCGTGGCTTCGGGCAAGCGCAGCGTCGGCAAGCCACGGAGCACATGCAATTTTTGCCACATGCGGCGGGCTTGTGACCACGTCGCGTCTAACACGATTAGCTGGGTTGGCATTGGCTCCGGCGCGCTGGTTCGTTCCTCCCCGGTAGGAAACAACAACACCGCACCTGCCATCGGTTGGAAATCGAGCGTATGTGAAGCATGCAGGTCGGAGTCACTGACCGGCGCACCGTAATCGAGCACGTCGCAATTGGCCAACGCCAAGCCAGCGAGTCGGCCGGTGTTTGAAGAGCGAAAGCGTTCGCTGTGGTGGCGCACGATGGTGACCCGCGTGCGATTGCCGATTACCGGCAACACGCTGCAAACGCATGCCAGCTTGGGCAACGCACAACGTTCGCAGTGATGAGGAAGATACATCGCAATACCCGGGCTTCGGCGACCAGCGCCGACACGCCTATACTATCGACAGCAGCGGAAGCCAACGTTCGGAAAGAAGAACGTATCGTCAGCTAAGGTGAAATCGAGCGCACAGGTCGTGCCGTTCACAGTTGCATTAGCGGCACCACCACGAATTGGATTGGCACCCGCAGATCGCGGTTGGGTCCATTCACGAATATTCCCCGACATGTCAAAGGCATCATTGTTACCTACGCCATTGGCGAAACAAGTACCAAGGCTGCCGGTCGCGAGCGCATCATCTTGATTACCGGCAAGCGATGAATTGGTGTCGAGCGGCTGCGCGTTGCAATTGCTATTCGAAGCGGCGTTTGGCGTGGTGCCGTAGGCCCAGGTGCCACCCTTGCCCAACACCGCCGTCGGTGCGGTGGTTGAGGCTTCGGCGGTAATCATTATCTGATCAACGCGCAACCCATCTTCGCGCATGTACACCGTCACGAATCTTTCACCAACGGTGGTTACGTTGATGTTAGGGCCTCTGACCCACACCCATCCGCCGTTGGTAGGCGTGACTAAGCGGTTTGAGTTGCCGGTCCCTGCGCTACCGGGCAGCGTCGCGTTGATGCCGACAAACGCGGTGTCTTCGTCACCGGTAACCGAATACATCCGCAACCACACGGCATGATTGCCCGTGATCAAGAAGTTAATTTTGTAATTGAGGCGCGGCGATTGGGTTGGTGCATTGGCATCACTGATGACCGCGCCGGTATTCGGCGTTGCCTTCATGGCGCTAACCCCCGAGTAATCAGCGGTGTAGTCAGGCACCCAGGCCCGTTCGACAAAATTGGAAACTCCAATGTCTTTACTGAAGTAGTTTTCAGCCTCAATCAAGACGCGATCAGCGAAGGCCGTCCCGGTTGGGCCGTTGAGCGGATAGGTCACGCCATTGACCACGCTACATGCGCGGTGCCACTCTGACTCAGTACACAACCGCGCGCCAACGGCTGCACACGCCGCTGCCGCTTGCGGTGCCTTGATATTCACCCACGGCTGCACACCTGGCCGCGCGCAAGTGGTCGTGGTGATCGAACCACCATCGACGCCCGTCGCATCCGGCTTCGACGCTTCGTACTTCATAATTTGCACATTGCCGACGGTGACCCATTCTTGCCCCGGCAAGTTGCCGGTGTTGGCACCTTCGTCGACCCGATTATCACAATCATTGTCGAGGCTGTCGCAGGCTTCAGTGCCGGCGGTTTGGCCGGCTACATTGATCTGACAAATCGTCGGTGCGTTTTTATCCGCAGGATCACAAACCCGCACCCCGGTTGAACGGCAGATACCAAACAGTGTGTCGCCACATGCCGAGCCCTTGTCCGCGTCGCCTTCATCGGTGCGACCGTCACAATCGTTGTCGATACCATCACATTCGGTTTCAGGAATGATGTCACCAGCGACGTCGGTCGACACCGTTGGGCCGTAAACACAATCCCAGCCGGTCATGCCGCCGCACGTTGCAGTGGTGCCAGCGCACGCACCGACACTGCGACAGATTGCTGGCGGCGTCATGTTGTCGTCGATCATGCCGTTGCAATTGTCGTCGCGACCGTTACAGGCTTCGACCGGACCTTCGAAGGTACACGGACCGTACTCGCAGCCGTTGCCCGGGTTGTTGTCATTGTTGTAGTAGTTTTGGTTGCAGGCACCGACGCCGCAGGCCATGCCGGCACATGCTGCGGTGGCGTTCGCCGCCATGCAGATGTTGCCGCACGCACCGCAATTGCGAGCATCCGTAGCGAGATCAAAACCATTGGTTGCATTGCCATCACAATCTTGATCAAGCGCATCGCAAATTTCAAACGAAGGGCCAACATCACCCATACACACCGGTACACCGCCGGTACACATCAGTGTACCGAGCGCACACTCACCAACATTGGTGATGCCACAAGCGCCCAGGTTGGCCAGGCCTTCATCGCTCATGCCGTCACAGTCGTTGTCTCGGCCATCACAGGTCTCCATAGCGGCACCCGGCGTTCCAGACGAACCAACACACGTCACGGCACCATTGACGCAACGATTGGTGCCCGCGACGCATTCACCCGCGTTTGAGCCGCAGGAACCGCCACCGCCCGGATCTCCGTTATCGACCGTGCCGTTGCAGTCGTTGTCTTTGTTGTCGCAGACTTCGGGCGTGGCCGCGACACCGCTGCACGTGAGCACCCCTGCCACACATTGTTTCGTGCCTGCGGTGCATTCACCGATGGTGCTGCCGCAGGTGTCGCCCACGCCCGGCAGTGCGCCGTTATCTACAGTGCCATCACAGTCGTTGTCTTTGTTATCACAAACCTCGTTGCCGGTTGGCACGCAACTACCGCCGTCGCCGCTGCGGCCGTCACGATTGTTGCCATCGGGATTTACACTGCCGTCAGTGCCGCCATCGTCGGTGATCGCGCAGTTGATACAATAGTCATTGACGTTGCACGACAGCAAACCACCCAGCACCAAGGCCAAGGCCACCGCCGCAATCAGCGATCCGCGCACGGTGCGCATTACAACGCTCGCTTTGAATTGGCTAACCAGGTTCATCGTGAGCCTCCTTGGCCGCGCCGAGCCACACGCGGACGGCGTGGCAGCACCACCAACAACAGTGCAAACAACATTGCGACCGCACCACTGCTATTTCCGCCGGTTGCGCAACCGCCGCCGCCGGTGGTTACGAATTGTTGTTTGGTGCCATCCGGTGGCAAGTTATTCGGATCGTAGCAGCTACCGTTGCGACACACTTGTCCGCTTCCCGGACAGGTGATGCCGATACAAGGATCATTGGTACACTCGCCGGTTCGTGGCTCACACAACTGGCCTTGGCCACAATTACCGCCGCCGGGACACAACGAAGCATCACAACGACCACTGGTCTCGTTGCAAAAGGTGTCTTGCGGACAACCGTCTGGACACATCGTGGTGACACATTCTCCGCGCGCGCAAAATTTGCCGGTTGGACACTGCACACCAGCACAGCTGCCGACGCATTGGCCCCCGTTACAAAATTCATCGCTTGGACATGACACCCCCGCGCAAGCATCATTCACACACACACCAGCGATGCAGTTTTGGGTTGCCGTGCAACGGTCTGGAAACGTGGTGCAGTTGTCAGGGACGCAGGTGCCTGTGCCCGCATCACAAACCTCAGTACTGCTGCAGTTGAGCTGGGAACACGCTGGCACGCACGCGCCGTCGAGACACAATGTTTTTTCACCGGCTGGCGTTGGATCACATACTTTGTTGAAACAAAGATCATTGACGCAAAAATTGTTTTGGCAAATTTTGCCGGATGGACAAGGGAACTCACCTGGGCCGCAAGCAAATGCACACTGGCAATTGGTACACGACGAACCAGCCGGGCAATTTGGATCTTCGTCGACCTTGTTGTCACAATCATTGTCAGAGCAGTCACACGATTCTTGGCGCACCGGTGTGCCGCCCGAACACTGGTAGCGGCCGCCTTGGCACACCAACACGCCGCCACAAATCGTTCCGCCACCATCACATGCGCCCATATCAAGTGCGTTTTCATCGATATTGCCGTCGCAATCGTCGTCATTGCCATCGCAGGTGTCATCCGCCATGGCCGGTTGCGCATCACACGTCAGCTGACCGTTGACGCACACGGTGGTGCCGACTCCGCACGTCGTGCTGCATCGCGCACCGCCGGTGGTCTCATCGGTGAGGCCATCGCAGTCATCGTCGAGCAGATTGCAGGCTTCCACGCGGGGTTGAATTTCACCCAAACAAGCGCCAAACGTACCGGCGCCGCCTGGTGGACAGGTGCGGATGCCGGGCCGACAAATGCCTTGGTTAGGATTTACACCGCCTGGTAACGTCGAGCAGCTTTGCGCAATACCATCGCGCGTACCGTCGCAATCGTTATCGCGGCCATCGCAAGTTTCGACCGTTGGATTGACGCCGGTGCAGCCGCCCCAGGTGCCAGCGCTGCAAGTTTCGACGCCAATGCGGCAATCGCCAACACCGCTACCACACGGTCGCGTCAAGTCTTCATCGATAGTGCCGTCGCAATCATCGTCGAGGTTGTTGCAGATTTCAACATCACCACACGAACTGCCGCAGACGCCTTCATCGGTCAAACCGTCGCAATCGTCATCAAGGTTGTTGCAGCTTTCGCTACCGGCGGTTGCACCTGGGTTGGTAATGTTGCATTGCGTCCCAGTGCCATCGGCACGACAGCCAAACACGCCGGTACCGCGACAGATGCCCAACTGACCGTTGTTACAAGCGCCGCCTTTGCTTGGAAAATCTTCGTCGATGCGCGTGTCACAATCGTCATCGAGATTATTGCAAACTTCGGATCGTACCGAGTCGGCAATGATCTTGCTAACCGCTAACTGCAATTCCTCCTCGTTGGCTGCGTACGAACCTTCGTTAACACCGGCAACATCAGGTGCGCCGCCCGAGTGCGCGATATTTTCGATCGCTGCATTTCCAGGGGCAATTCCGAACCCAATGGGCTTGGTAAGCACGCGATAATTTTTGCCACCGACGACGGTTGTTAACAGCGAGGTTGCAGCAGTTGGTGCATCGCCACTGCAGGTTTCAGCACCGTCGGTGAGCATGATCGTAATGTACGGACGGCACTGCTGGGTTGGGGTTAAGAACACATTTTTGGTTGGGTCGCTAAAGATCGGTGAAAATCCAGGCGCAACGCTTGGCCAAATTACCGACCCATCGCCGCGTTGCAGCCCTTGCCAATAGCGTTTCACGCCCACCAGCGAACCGCCGATTGGCGTACCGTTGCCAGTTTTGTAGACTTCAAGTGCCCCTGCCCCCGACGTGGCACAACTGGTACAAACTCCGTCGGTAAAATCCGCTGGTGCGCTGTTCGTGCCGTCGACCAAACCGGTCAACAATTCGAACGAGGTGTCGGTAGCCGTGCAAAAATTGGTGGTGAACGTGCAGTCGCTGGCGCAGTTGCTTGTGTAGGCACCGGATACCGTGTGCCGAAACCGCCCTAACGCCAGCACCATATCGCCGTAGCTATTAGAAATTTTATTGATCGCGCATTTTGCGTGGTTGAGTTTGGTATCCGAGGTACCGCAACTTGTGGGTCCGGCATTCGTGGCATCATCCATCGAACCCGAGGTGTCGAGGATAAACACCACATACGGTTTAAGCGGATCACCGGCCTGCGCGGGCGATGCGCCTAACAACGGAATTAAACACGTCAACGCAATAACAAAACCCGCAGCTAACCTGCGGTGCAATTTCCTCATTCCACCATTCTAGCCATAACTGCAACGGAACGGAACGCTCATTGCCGTTGGAAAACTGCGAAGTAGTCGCATCCGAAAAAACCTGCGCTATCAACCTACATCGGGTGGGCTACATCGGCGCCAACAAGGCCCGACCAATTACCTTCAGCGCCAAGATGGGTTTGACCCCTTCAAAGATCGGCAGCACGCTGGCATCGGCCATGTAGCGGCTAATGGGATATTCCTCGGCGTAGCCCCAACCGCCGTGCAGCAGCTGCCCAAGTGCGCAAATCTCAACGGCGACATCACAAGCAAAAAGCTTGGCCTGCGCGGCCAATGGCGCAGCTTTGCGTTCATCACCATCCATGGCCAACGCCGCCGCGTAGGTGATCGCGCGCGCTGCAGCCAGCCGCGCCGTCATCATCCCAACGTGGAACTGGGTGAGCCCGTAGTCAGCGATGGGCTTGGCAAATTGTCGTCGAGCCGCCACATATTCGCAGGTTTTTTCCAAGGCCGCTTGAGCCAAGCCACAGGCCCGCCCACCGGTTTGTAAACGACCAGCTGCAAAACCTGCCATTTGTAAAACAAAGCCTCGGCCCAAGCCTTCGACCTCGCCAACAACATGGCTCATTGGCACCCACCAGTCTTCAAAGGCCAAACTGAACGAATGCATGCCGCGATAACCTGGCGTGCGATCAGCTTTGCCGCGCAAGGTGCCGCCTTCGGGCTGCGACGTTTCAAACTCATGACCCAAAAAGCGCGGTTTTTCGACCATCATTAAGGTAAGCCCGCGCGCACCTTTGCTGACATCGGCGTCGGTCCGCACCAACACCGCAATGACATCAGCTCGACCGGCGAAGGTACACCACGCTTTGGCCCCGGTGATCGACCAACCGGCCACACCGTTGCGCTCAACCGCCGTGGCGCGACAGGTCAACGAAGCGACATCGGATCCAACATCAGGCTCGGTAACCGAAATGGCAACCATCACTGCGCCCGATGCGAGCTTTGGCAACCACAACTGCTTTTGTGCGTCGGTGCCACCAGCCAGCAAGGCTTTGGTCAAAATTTCGGGTCGCGTGATCAATGAACCACCGGCGGCTAACGAGGCGCGTGATAGCTCCTCAGTGGTTAAGATCATCGCAAGATTCCCCAGCTCATGACCACCGTAGCGTTCAGGGATAGCCAAGCCAAAATAGCCGAGCGCCGCCATCTCGGTGATGATGCGCTCAGGCACCAGTTCATCGAAGCGATGGATGTGCTCGGCATGAGGCGCAACTTCCCGCTCGGCAAATTGTCGAACGCTGCTGCGCACCTCGCTGAGCATTTCGTCGAGGGGCCACAAGGTGCGGCCGTTGGTGCCAATGGTGGCGCGGCCCAACGTTTGCACCACATCGGTTCGCAGGTGTTGTCGAATCGTTTGGCCATGTACCAACGCCAACGCAAAGCCCTCGGGTTGGCCCAGTTCCAACGCAATACCGTCGAGTTTGGCGATCGCACGCTGTGCTAATTCGGCAATCGCAACACCAGCGGCAGCCACGGTGGTTGGCGCTTGCTTAGCAGCCGCAAGCATCGCTACCGCTGCGCGAGTTTCGGTTGCGGCATTGGCTAGCCGCTCAACTACCACCTGATGGTCATCAGCAGTTTCGCCGTACCGAGTCAGTTGACAAGCTAGCGCGATAGCGTGCTTGGTCTGGGTTTCAAGTTCAGCAACAACCGCACGTAGATCGTCGAGCATACGGCGCTAGCATACGCGGGCGGTGCGCAACTGCCCAGCGTCGCTCTTGGGTAAATAGTGGAGCAAGCAGTTGCAGCCAACGCGCGCCTAGTATCGCTTTCGCAGCTCAGCTCGCAGATGCGCCAACAACCCAGCGCAAGCCCGCTGACAAATATCCAGTACCTCTTCGAAGTCGCTCGCTGTTCCACTGTACGGATCAGGCACCTCGGCATCGACGCCAGCGTTGGGTTCGAAGTTGCGCAACATCACGATGCGGGACCGGCCGTTCGCGGTAGTAGCCAACCGTTGCAAGCCATCGCGATTAGTACGATCCATCGCGACAATGTAATCAAACGCGGTAAAATCTTCGACGGTAACTTGCCGAGCACGATGGGTTAGTTCGATTCCGCGCCGCAGCGCCGCAGCCCGCGTCCGTGGATCGGCCAGCTCACCAGCGTGCCAGCCACCAGTGCCGGCGCTGTCGACGGTGATGCTTGCGCTAAGGTCGGAATTTTCAAGAAGCGATGCCATGACGCCTTCCGCAGTTGGCGAACGACAAATATTACCCAAACATACAAACAAGAGTCGCACCAACGCAGCGTATGCTGAAATCTAGCTTTCGGCATCGGCGGAAGTAGCGTAACTTAGGTGCTGATGCTTAACGGTAGCCAGCTCGGTATTGGGTTGCTTGGATGCAGCCTCATGAGTTGCAGTTTCACGGCAAACTCAAGCAATGGAACCAGCGATGCCCGCGATAATCTCGACGGTCAACCCCAAGATGCCGCGCCTGATTCGCCACTCATTGATGCACCTGCTGTAGCTTTTGTTGTTGACCACCTTGGAGTTGTCGCACCCTCGTTGTTGGTCGGCACAATCGTAATTGGTGTCCCCACCCAAGTCTCAGACTTGCAGCTGGTATCAGCCACCCAAACAGCAGGCGGCGGCCAAATCAGTGTGCTGTATTTTGACACGCTGATAGTGAACGCCCGCTTCAACATGGATGGCAACAAACCCGTGCTGTTAGTCGGCAACCGCATCACTATTAATACCAACGGTGGCATTAACGCCGGGGCCAGCGGCACGGTTGCAACTGCCGGCGGTGGCAATTTTAACGCGCGCGGTGCGGGTGGTGGAGGCAAAGGTGGTAGCGACGGCAGTGCAGATTCCGGCGGCGGTGGTGGTGGCTTCGGTACTGCCGGCGCGGCGGGTGGCACCGCAGATCAGGATACGGCACCAGCCGGAATTGCCGGCATCGCCAACGGTACTGCGCAGATGCCAACGCTGTTCGGAGGATCGGCCGGCGGTGATTCGGGCTGCATCAGCAATCCCGCTCGCAGTGGCGCAGGCGGTGGCACGGTGCAACTTACCGCTCGCGTCAGCATCGTACTAAACAGTGTGGTAACAGCCCACGGTGGCGGCGGTGCGGCCGGACAACTATGCGCAACCACGACCAGCTATGACGCCGGTGCCGGCGGTGGGTCCGGCGGTTTGATTTTTATTCAAACCCCCATACTCACGATGAATAACAGCAGTGGCTTGTACGCGAATGGTGGCGGTGGTGGCGCCGCTGCACAAAATGTTTCGCCGTTTTTGGGCACCGCAGGGCAAAACGGTGTGACCGGGACGACCGCGGCACCCGGCGGTGTGGCAGCCAACGCGCAAACCGTTCGCAATGGAGGCAACGGCGGCGTGCAAGGCATCGCTCCGAGCAACGGTGGCAACGGTAACAATTCTGGTGGTGGTGGCGGTGCCGTAGGACGCATCGTGATTCACGGCCCGACGCCAACTGGCGGCAGCTTTTCGCCAACACCTGTAGTCTACAACTAGGTAGTGTCCCCATAATCGGTTTTAAAAAGTTGGATCATTTCGATCGGTTAGCAAATTGTAGCTTGGCGGGGATCGCCAAGACCTGCATTATTT
>JAYWHS010000603.1:0-3262 GCA_043777635.1 Kofleriaceae bacterium
CCACCGATCGCCATAAGATTTTCACGCGAGTGCAACTGCGCGCCGCCCGACAAACATGCCAAAAAGCCCATGGCATTTTGCGCCCGCCGCGATGCACCGGTTGCCGTAATATATTCAAACGTAATGAAGCGCTGCACCAAATTGGGCTCCGAACTGCCTTCTTTGATGTAGGCAGTTACCGCACCAATCCGCGGATCGTGAAAATGCCGCGCCATCTTGCGCAGCGACGATGGCGTGTAGATAACGTCAGCGTCCATTATCAGAACAGCCTGTGTCCATTCGGAACGCCAAAGTGTTTCAAGTCCGTAATTAAGCGTGTGGGCTTTGCCCTCGCCGCCTGCGACACGTCGAATATGGAACACATTGTCTCGATACTCTTTCGATTTCTCGATCGCGATGTGGGGAGTTTCATCACTTGAACCGTCATCGATTACATAGATGCGCAAACAATCCCGTGGGTAGTCGAGAATCATCAAGCGATCGATCGTTAGCGCAATGACGGCGGCTTCGTTCCACGCCGGAATAATGATGCTAACTCGTGGGGTTGCAGCCTGACACTGCTCCAGATGGGTAGCTAAACCGGAGGGGATGATCCACAGATATTGATACACCCCCGCAGCGACGGGAATCACTGCAAGCAACACAAAGCTCGCCGCCAACAAGGCAATCACACTGCTCATATAGATGGCTACTGCTGCAAAGCCTGCACCGATCGCGGTGCTGCACTGGTGCTGGATTCGGGCGCGACTTGGCCGCAAGTTTGCATTTGACTAATCGCATGAGCAGCACCAAGAACTCGGGACGCAAGCATCGCATTCTTTTGGTTGAAGACGATCCGGTCCATGCCCGCGTCGTCGGTAAATGGCTAACGGCGGCGGGCTACGAGGTACTGGCAGTCGACACCTTCGCGGGTGCGGTTGCAGCGCTCAAAGGCCGTTTTAATGCAGTGGTGTGCGACTGCGATTTGCCGGATGGCAACGGACTTGAAATTGCGCGCATCGCCAAGCTGGCGTATCCACGCCTGCCTTTCATTCTAATCACGGCCGGCCGGCAAGCCGAGCGCGTAGTGCAAGCGGTGCGCTACGGCATCGATGACATGATGCTAAAAATGGCACCGCTACGTCGCGAGCAACTCATTGCTCGCCTTGCGGAACTCATCGAAGCTACCAATGAACCGTATGAAACCGTGTTGGCGATTGGCGCGCATCCCGATGATGTTGAAATCGGCTGCGGCGGCGCACTACTACAACATGTGCAACAGGGCCATCGAGTAATTATCTTGACGATGTCGCACGGTGCAGCCGGCGGCAACGAAGAAATCCGCGGCCAAGAAGCCCACGATGCCGCCAAGCTCTTAGGTGCCGAACTCATTTTAGGCAACTTGCCGGATACTCAATTAGATGAAGCCGGCGAAAGCATTCGCCTGATTCAACGTACCGTGGATGCGTATCAGCCAACGCGCATCTACACCCACAGTGTCAATGATGTACATCAGGACCATCGCAACGTCGCGCGTGCATCGCTATCAGCGACCCGGGCAGTGGCTCGTGTTGCCTGCTATCAAGCACCTTCGGCGACTGTCGACTTTCGTCCAACAATGTTTATCAACATCCAGGGCCAACTAGAGCAAAAACTCGAGTTGATTCGAGCATACCGTTCACAATGTGAAAAAGCCGCATATTTAGCACCAGAGCAAATCCGCGCCAACGCCCGCTATTGGAGCAAATACACTGCGAGTGAAGGCGCCGAGCCTTTCGAGGTCATACGGTCTTGCGCTTAGATCGAGATGACAGTTACGTTTCCCATGTGGGAGTCGCGCTGTGCCGTATTCTTTTGGTGGAAGACGATAAGGGCATCAGCGCCCTTACCAAACATCATTTGACGGCCTCCGGCTACGAAGTGTTCACGGCGTTCGATGGTGCATCCGCCCTGGCTACGTTCCAGACCGTGCAACCCAATGCCGTGTGTCTCGACCTCGGCCTACCCGACATGTCAGGCATGGAACTTTTTGAGCAGTTACGGCGGCTCGATCATGCTGTGCCGATTTTAGTTTTGACCGCCGATGACCAAGTTGCCACTGCGGTTCACGCCATGCGTGCGGGCGCCTATGACTACCTCGTGAAACCGGTTGAACGGGTCAAACTACTTAGCAGTTTAGCCGCCGTGGTTCGCATGCAACGGCAAGCCGAAACCATCGCTGCCCGTGCGGTGCCGGGTCGGCATCCGAATATGATCGGCGACTCGCCGCTGATGCGCATGTTGTTCCAACAAATTGAGCGCGTTGGCGAAAGTAACATTTCCGTGTTGCTGCACGGCGAAAGTGGCACCGGCAAAGAACTGGTTGCCAATGCCATTCACAATCAAAGCCCTCGGCGCGCAGGGCCATTTGTCGCGATCAACTGCGCTGCAATTCCTGAAGCTTTGCAAGAGGCTCAGCTATTTGGCCACGAGCGCGGCGCTTTTACCGGCGCTACCCAACGCCACATTGGTCGGTTTGAACAAGCGGATGGCGGCACTCTCTTCCTCGATGAAGTGGCCGAACTACGGTTAGACCTGCAAGCCAAATTGTTACGGGCACTACAGGAGCGGGTATTCCATCGCGTCGGTGGCCAAACCGAAGTACGCAGTGACTTTCGCGTGATCGCTGCGTCCCATAAAGATTTGCTGCACGCCGTGACCACAGGGCATTTCCGCGAAGACTTATACTTTCGGCTGGCAGTTTTCGAGGTCGAAGTCCCGGCACTGCGATCACGCGGCGACGACATTACGTTGCTTGCGAATCATTTCTGTACTTATTACGCTGCCGAGGCGCGCAAAGCCGCGAGCATTTCGCCGGCTGCCTTAGAGGTGTTGCAACGTTACGATTGGCCAGGCAACGTGCGTGAGCTACAAAACGCCATCCATCGCGCCATCATCTTGTCGAACACCGCGCAGATTTTGCCAGCCGATTTACCGCCACGCCTAACGCGCGCACCAATTGTTGATGTCGTGGCCACCCAGTCAGCCACGGCCAGCGGTAGCTTTGCAGCGGTTCCACCGTCGCCATTTGCAGGTGGCACCAGCGCCGGCAGCGTCGCCGGCACCTGCGTACCCGACGACGACCTCGAAGCCGTTGAAAAACGCACTATCATCGCCGTGCTAGCGCGCATGGCAGGCAATATGACCCAAGCTGCGCGCGAGCTCGGCATTGGTCGCACCACGCTGTACCGAAAACTCAAAAAATACGGCCTGCCGTACTAACCAGCATCGCTTTGACCAAGTG
>JAYWHS010000604.1:0-3261 GCA_043777635.1 Kofleriaceae bacterium
GCTGAGCTTGTCTTGACTGCCCGGTGCCGCGACGCCATACATAGCAACATGGCGTAGCGCTGCATACACGATGTCGACGGTGGCATGGTCCAGGGTGCCCGCTGCCGAGTTGTGACCCAACGTATGCAGACCGCCATCGGGGCCGCAGCGAAATGCGTGGACAGCCAGCACCACGTGTTCGCAGCCTTGGCCTTTTGCACAATCACACTTGGCATAGGCGACATCGTTGGGTACCAGAAACTGCACGGTTGCCGTCGGCAGCATCGCGGTGGGCGCGCTGACCAGGCCCGCCGCGCTAATCGAGCCGGGTATCGTGGTGACCACCATGCCGAGCTGCATCATCGCCAACGCACGGGCTACCAGCGGCGCGCCGCAGGTCAAGATCAGCGCTGCGTCGTCGAGGTCGCCAGGATTCCAGCGCGGGTCAGCCGCAGCGGGTGCCATCGCAGTGCTCGCGCTAGGAATGGCGGAGCTGGCCTGTGCTGCCTGGTACGCAAGCACGGCCGCAATCCGGTGGCGGCACACTTGGGCCGCGCCGCAGGTACAACTGGTGTTTTGCAGGGCAACGCCGCGGGTTAGTCGTGTCGATGCACCATCGCGTGCGCTCGCCACCACCGTGCCATCGGCATCCTCAACTACCGTCGGTACGATACCTGCTTCGATTTCTTTGACGGCGCGTTTGACCAAACCCACATTGGCTAGGCGGGTCAAAGCTTCAACCGTCAAGGCTAGTAAATCGGCGCGCATTACTTAAGGATTCCTTTGAGAAATCCGACCAGTTGGTTGGGCGTCATGGCTCCGACGCTGGCGCCAACCTTGACCAAGCGTTGGCCTAGTTCGTGATCATAGGTTGGGTCGGCTTTGTCGTCGAGAGCTGCCAGCGTTACAAACTTTACGCCGGCATTGGTTTGGCGTTTTACCGAGCGCACTAAGGCATCGGCGTCGCCACCTTCAAACAGATCCGTGATCAAGACCACCACCGCACGACTAGGATTTTCAATCAAGCTTTCGGCGTACAGCACGGCTTTGGCGATATCCGTGCCGCCGCCGAGTTGCACTTTCATCAGCGTTTCGACCGGGTCTGCGACCTGACTGGTTAGGTCGATCACATTGGTATCAAATGCTACCAAATGGGTTTTGACGGCTGGCAAACCCCAGAGACAAGCAGCGGTAACGCCGGCGTGAATCACCGAACTAACCATGCTGCCGGATTGATCAACTACGATAATGATTTGCCATTGTTCGCCGTGGCGTTTGGCGCGACTCCAAAACAGCGGGTCTTTGATAAACAGCTTGCCGCTAGCACGGTCGAAGTAACGCAAATTGGCGCGCACCGTGCCGCGCGGATCAAAGTTGCGCATGCTGCGGTAGCGCGATCGTCGACGATTGCGCGCTCCCGAAAATGCGGTGCGGACTTCTTTGGCAAGCGCTTCCATGAGCTTGGCGACAACTTTCCGAACCAGCTCACGCGCCAGCGCCAGCACTTCGTCGTTCATTAAGTGCTTGGTCAACAACACGGCACGCAATAAAGTTTCGCTGGGCTCAATACGAGCGAGCACTTCTTTGTTGGTGACAACTTCGTGAATACCGAATTCTTCGACGGCGTCGCGCTCAAGTCGCTCGATCGTTTCTTTCGGAAACAAGCGATGGATGTTGTTGATCCACGTTGGTACCGAGAGCGCACTGTCGGACAGATCGGCGGTGCGAATATCGCGATCCGCCAAGCTGCCATCGCGTTCATAGAGCCAATCGAGCGAAGCATCCCGGGCCAGATCGTCGGCCGTCGCACCGCAGTTGTCGTCGAGCTCGGTGGCGGCAGCTTTGCCCAGGACTAAGCGCCAGCGCAGCAAGGCTGGTGAAGGTGTCGGCGTACTCATGATGCGTCGCCTGGGTTCTGGGCTGGCAGCAAATGATACTGCTTGGCAATACTGAGCCACTGCTGTTCGCGTTGTTGCGCAGCGGCAATGAGTTGCGGGTCAGCGACGGCGGCCAACAGCAAGTCGGCATGCGGAGATTCAGGGGCGTGGCGGGATAACAGGCGCTTGGCTAAGCCACGCCGTTCGCTTGGCGGAAAAAACGTGAAGGCGCGCCGCAGCGGTGGTAGTGCTTGCAAAAAATCGTGGTCGTCGAGGGCGGCTAGCCGATCGTCAATCAGCAACACCAGATCGGAGTTACGAAAGGCTTCGCGGGCTAGCATAAACAAGCCGCCGAGGAAATCACCTAACACCGAGGCTGGAGTGCCAGCCAATGCACTGCGTGCTGCGTCGGCATAGTTGTGATTGCTGCGTTCAAACGTCCAGAGCGCACCCAAGCACGCGCCGCGCACAGCGGGTGGTGCGGTTGCAGCCGCGAGCCGCCGCGACCACACGCCTTCGCACATCGCCGCGATCGTGTCGAAATCAGGCAACTCAAATTCTAGCGCGGACCGGATCGCGACCACTCCGTTCACCGTGGGCTGATCGAATGGCGCTTCGGCACCGTCGATAGCTTCGAGCAACCACAAAGCGCGTTCCATGACGTTGCGAATCAGTGGTGCAAGACCGCTTGCTAGATCAGGCTCGGTTGCATGCAGGGTGGCCAAGGTAATCAGCGCCGCGCCGGCATGGCCAAACAATGGCTCACGAGCAGTGGCGGCCTGCGCGGCAGTACACAAGATCGGCACGATCCGGTGATAGCCTGCGCGCACCGCACGTTCCATGGTGGCCACAATAGCGGCAACACCGTCGGCGCTTTGCATCTGCTCGGTGATGCGAGCCAGCGTTGCCGACGACAACGTCGCACCATACACCGCGCGTTCGATCAGCGTTGCAGTGGTGGCATCGCTGTGCTGGACTCGCCAGGTTTCGGTAGCGCGCAGCTTGCCTCGGCGCGCATCGGCACGACTGATCAACTCAACGCCAGGAATGTCGAGCCACAACAACCGATACAACGTGTGGCGTCGTGCAACAGCGGTTGGGTCAAAGATATCGACGACGATCGACGTTGGCTTTTCGGTCCACGGGATACCGACGGCGAGGCAGGTCTGCACAATATCATCCAATAACGGCGGTCGAGGCGTACCCAGTGCGAGTACGCCTCGGTTATCGCCGGTAAAAGCGTGCAGGATTTCGACCAGGTAAGGATCGGTGTTGCTCGACATCACGCCCCGGCTGGCCCATGGCGGCGGTGCGCGTAGTGCTTCTTTGATCAAGGCCCCGGCCAACCCGTCAAGCACGTCGCTGCGGGTCGGTGCTGCATGGCTGCGCAAGCGAGCCAAGCCAT
>JAYWHS010000605.1:0-3255 GCA_043777635.1 Kofleriaceae bacterium
CAGTGACGGTCCTGTGCATATTGTGCGTGATGTGTCGCTGCGTGGCAGTACGTAGCCGGCCAGCGCGCGTAGTGCGGGTGCGAAACCTGTCGATGCTCAGAATCGCGCGCAACTTGCAAGTGATGCACCAGCGACCAGTGCATCACTTGCAAGTTGCGCGCGATTCTGAGCATCGACAGGTTTCGCACCCGCACTACGCGCGCTGGCCGGCTGCGTACTGCCACGCAGCGACACATCACGCACAATATGCACAGGACCGTCACTGGCCTTCACCTGTAGCCATACATGCGGCCACGTAGCGGTGGTCGGCTCAAAATACACCGTGAGGTCCATTTCTTCGCCGGGCATCAAATGCGCTTTGCGTGTGTCGGCCGCACCAAGCCTAGCTCCCATCATTCTTTACAATGAGCCAACGCAATAATCGCGCGCGCAGTTTCGAAAACGGTTGTCCGTAATTTTTCGAATTTTTCATTTTCCAAGTCCGACGCCTGCAGGTCGGCCCGGATGATGTACATGTCCATGAATTCACCGGGATGGTAGCTAAACGCACTGCAGACGGCCTGGCCAAGATCTTCTAATGCGACTTCGTCAAAATCGCTCTCTACCAATTCATTGGCGACTTCGATAACGCGAACCCAATGTGGAACAAAGCGTTCCATCCTTTCCGTTTCGCAAATCAACTTCAGCTTCGACGTCTTGGCTATTAGAACTTGCAGTAGTCGATTACTTTCTTCTTGCTTCGATCTCATTTGTTGAACCATCACATTCAGCCTTCGCCAACTGCAACGCCCTCCATACCGCGTCCACCAGCTCATCGGAGATACCAAATTCTCGAATAGCACCTCGACCATAGCCGAGCGCTAGCGAATCAACGTGAGAAAGCCGCAAAGCAATCTGTTCAGGAGTTTCGTTCTCCGTCTTCGCTTTCTGCAGGTCATCATCGAGCTCTGTCCACAATTCAATTGATTGCCAATTCGCAACACGAAGCTCCGCGACAAGCTTCTTTAGTGCGTTTTGAAGCGCGTTGATCTTTTCCTCAATATTTGGATTCATTGAGCACCTGAGTAGGGTAACTGCGGACCACTGCTAATAAACGGCTGACTGCTAACAATTGCCACTCCCGGTGCTTTGCGAATTTCGGGAATGTAGAGCTGAATCATATTTGACCCGCCCACAAACCCCTCACCTTGAGACGCCACTGGTCCCCGCATCACGATCGTGCCCTTCGGAACTCGCACAGCCAACGCGAAATCCGCCGGCGAACGTCCACTAATCTTCCCGGTTTCCGCACTCTTCCAAACAGGTCGAACCGCCGCATCGACCTGCAACTGCATCTCTGATGGCAGCGCGCTTTCGATGTACCAACGACCCAGTTTTGCGACTCCTCCGGCGGCTTCATATGCGGAACAAATGCGATACAGGACAACCTCCGACTTCAGGGCATATTCATCATACTTGCCACCAAAAAAGCCAGTTGCCACGGATTGGTTCAGCTCGCTTTTTTCCATTTTCGATTGAGTGCCTTGACCTGGCCGCATTTTGTCAAATTGATATTCATGCGAATCGCCTGACTGATGCGCAATATCTACTCGCTCGCGAATCTCAAACGTTTCGCCGTTGATCGCAACTTTGACAATGCGAGTGCCGCGCGCGCTGGTGTCAGCGGCCTGCGCGCCGGTTTGAGCATTGCTCGCTGCGTCGCCGCGTGAACTGTTCGCAGGCGCTGGGTCGTGTGCGTCGAGGATTTCGACGCTGAAGCCAAGTTTGCGTGCATGGCCGAGGGCGGCGTTGATGTCGTGGGCACTGCTTGCCCACAGACGGCCGCCGGCAACTTCTTCGGTGATGTTATTCATCTGCAAGGTCAAGCTCGCGGTGGCCATGGTGGTGGTGGCACCAAGCTGCGCATAGACGCTGGCAAGTTTGGCGCTCGCTTGGTCGGCATTGAGTTTGGTGATTTTGAGCGCCGTAGGGCCGTGCGCGCTGCCGCACCACGTGAACTGTTCAGCTGTGTTGCGCTGAAGCTTACCGTGCATGCAGGCTTAGCGCCCAGCCTCCAATGCGCGCCTCAGAACACCAGTCCACTCACCAACGGCATCTTTTAGTGCGTCGAATTTTACGTTTTCGATCTGTTGTTGTTCCAAATCCGCTCGCACTACATAGACTTCGCTGAACGAATTAGGACGATGGCCCAAAAGCCAAGCAACGTCAGACACCAATTCACGCACCGCGTCCTTCGTGGGCATATCCGCAAGTTCTACTGCCGATCGCGCGACGCTATGCCACACCAACCCATACTCTTTCGCTTCGCGATCACATAATTCGGCCAACGCCTCTGCAGCAGCGCCGAGTTTTTGCAACCAAACGATTAGCTCTCTGTTATTCATTTTCTTCTCCAACATTGTGTTTTACGTGGTGACGTTTGCCAAATTTCGTTTTTGAAATGAGCGCGGCGCCCAGCTTCTCTAATTCCCAGGCTTTCGGGATAAACCATTGAATTTGCCCGCTGCCATTTCCACCGAGATGGGCACCGCCTTGGCTTTCAACGTGACCAACGTATACGGTTGTTCCTTTGGGAATTTTAATCGCATACGACCAAAGTTCCAGTTGAGGTTCCGACCGTACACTGCCTTCCCGTAGCGTACCGGTAGGATACTTGGTCCATTCACGCTTTACAGCAAGATCCATGCGGTATTGCGCTTCACTCAAACGAGGAGTGTCCGTGAACCACTCGCCCCAAGATCGTTCAGCATTTCCAATTCGATGAAATATTTTGGCTTCATCGAGCACTACGACGTCGTACTTTCCGCCTAAAAAACCAGTCGATGGCAGAAGTTCACCAGTACCTTTGGGATCATAGGAAGACACGTCGCTCAGTGGTCCCAACTTCATTGCGTCAAACTGAAAACCAGGGTTACGATCTCCGTGCTGTGGGACATGCGTGACTCGCTCTCGAATCTCAAACGTCTCACCGTTAATCGCAACTTTGACAATGCGGGTGCCGCGCGCAGAGGTGTCGGCGGCCGGCGCGCCCGTTTGAGCATTGCCCGGTGCGTCGCCGCGTGAACTGTTCGCAGGCGCAGCGTCGTGTGCGTCGAGGATTTCGACGCTGAAGCCGAGTTTGCGTGCATGGCCAAGCGCGGCATTGATGTCGTGGGCACTGCCGGCCCACAAACGACCGCCGGCAACTTCTTCGGTGATGTTGTTCATCTGCAAGGTCAAGCGCGCGGTGGCCATGGTGGTCGTGGCACCAAGCTG
>JAYWHS010000606.1:0-3253 GCA_043777635.1 Kofleriaceae bacterium
CGCCTTGGCCTAGCAAAAATGACAGCGGTCGCTGGCGAAGACGGCAAAGAATTTCGCGAACGATATTCAGACTTATTCGAGACGCTGGAAGCCGATTGGGCGATCTGCCGTGCTGTCATGGGTGACCTCGCGACCTGGCTCGAAGGCAAAGTGCCAACACTCAAGACCATCGACCACAAAGGCAAAAAGATTGCCAAGTTCCTCGACGACAGCGATGCCCGCGAGCAACTCTTTGAAGATGGCTTAGTCTTCCGCACCGACTACCCGGTTGATGAAAAATCAATCGCTGACCGCTTGAAGAAAGCCTCGACCATCGTCGATGCCCTGCGTCGAGCCAAAGCCGAAGAAGCTCGAGCCAAGGGCTTTGTCGCCTGATTCTTAGAAGGGACCTGACCGTCCCTGACCGTCCCTGCTGCGCGACTTCAACTGGCAAGTCGCCGGCGGTCAACACTCCACGAAGTTCGAGGGCAGGGCTGCGTTCTGCAGTTTCGGACTTTCGGACTTTCGGACTTTCGGACTTTCGGACTTTCGGACTTTCGGACTTTCGGACTGCCGGACTGCCGGACTTTCGGATTGCCGGACTGCCGGACTGCCGGACTGCCGGACTGCCGGACTGCCGGACTGCCGGACTGCCGGACTTTCGGACTGCCGGACCAATGGTTCGACGATATGCGGTGCGTTCTGCAGATAATGAAGGCTAGGCACGGAAGCGGCGGGCACCGGCCACCACCAAGATGGCAGGTGACTGTGAATGAGCATCGAGAGCGCCCCGTTTGAAGCACCCAAGTGGTTCATTCCGGGCCCTCGCGCTGAGCAGAAATAATAGGTTCGGGTGGCGCGAAAGCTGCGAGAGAACGGTCACCCTGCCATCGCAGGGGGTAGGTGCCTCGACGCTGGCATCATGCCACCACCAAGATCCCGCAGTATCACCAGATCATCGTTCCGTTGACTCTATCGACTCGTAACGAAGATTCGATAGCCAAACCGGGCAGCTGTCTACAAATCTACCAGTTCAAAACCAGTCAACGGCTCACCCAAGAACCGTGGCGCGAGCTCATCGAGCCGCGAAATATCGGTTGCAAAACAATCGAGACGACCGGCCAACTCACGCCGATTATCAAGTGAACCCAACGTTTGTTTTGCAACATGGGTCATTGCCGTAGCAGAATCTACAATAGTTACTTCACGTTGCGCAACTTCACGAGCCACACGCTCGATTGCGTTACGCAACAGCGGATAATGAGTGCAACCCAATACCAGCGTATCGATGGCAGGATCGCTTTGCCACAATTGTTGGAGATACCGCCGCGCGATGGCATCGGTGATTTCGTCGTCGGTCCAGCCTTCTTCAGCTAATGGCACCAACAACGGACAAGCCAACGTGGTCACTTGGGTCGCGCTGTTGCGCTCCGCTATCGCTCGCTCATACGCGCCAGAGCGAATAGTACCGAGCGTGCCAATGACCCCAATTCGACCATTACGAGTCGCTTCGAGCGCTGCGCTAGCGCCCGGTTCCACCGCACCGATCACTGGCACGTTTGAAGCCGCTTGCAACGCTGGCAACGCCTGCGCTGATGCGGTGTTGCATGCTATCAGCACCAGTTTTACACCTCGTTCCAACAGAAATTTTTGGCAACCTAACGAGTAGCGCTCGACGGTGCGCGGACTCTTGTTGCCGTACGGCACTCGCGCCGTATCACCGAGATAAATGATGTCTTCACCTGGCAGCAGTTGTCGCAAAGCACGTACAACCGTGAAACCACCGACACCTGAGTCAAACACCCCAATGGGGCTACGCTGGCTCATGGGTTGTCCCTAAATGCAGCAATTTTCGGCAGCCTATTGTCCGGAGTGCGCCTCAATGTCTCGGTGGCGAGTAGGATGGCCATCGGACCAGCAACTCGTTAACGACGTTTGCGCTTGATAGGTGCTGCAGCAGCAGTGCGGTGAGCGAGCTTCTCGCCTTCGAACTTCCATAATAACTGTAGGAAAGTCATAGGTTTTTCCGAAAGCTCTTCGTGATACCGCGCAATACCAGGAATGCAGCGGTCGGCTTTCGGCAGCTGTTTATTGGTAATTCTGCCTTGCACAAGTCAAGCCCTAAGCAGATCTCGTGCCAATAAGAAAATGACTGATCAAGTAGCTGTCGTCCTTGGCATTTTTCTTTGTTGTGGAAATGCACGTAGCCAACGGTGATAGAATGGCGCAATGGCTGGGAACCTAGTTCGTATTGCAATGTGGACGCCGTTGTTAGTCGGAGCATGTAGTTTCAGCGCTGCGACAGGTGACAACGTAGATGCACGCAAGATTGACGCCGCACGCGCCGACGCCCCTATTGATGCTCCGCCCGGGTGCAACACGCTGACCTGCAGCGGCAACACGCTAACGTGCGAAACCAAGCAAGAAGTCTGCGCCGTAAGTTGCAGCACCACCGGCGGCGCGCATTGCACCCAATTCACGCCATCCAATGGCGCGCAATGGACCGATCTAGCCACTATCGCCGACGGAACCGGTGATTTGAATGTCACCGAAGATATCTTGATCAACAGCGATACTGGCACCATCACCACACGCTTGAATCCTACTGTCATTCGCAGCACAGGTGAGGGTGTTAACAACGGCTACCGTTTCCGCGCTATCAGCGAGAAAGTTTCGTTGCTGGCATTCGATGACTTGACCATCCCAGTAGGTGCAAAGGTTCGTGTCACCGGCAATCGCGCGCTCATTATTCTTGCGCGCAATACCATCACGATCGCAGGCGAAATCGACGCTGATGGCGGCCGTCCTGCAGATCCCACCCAGGCTGGCCCGGGTGCCGGTGCTGGTGCCGTCGGTGCCACGCCCGCTGGCGGCTGTGGGTTTGGTCTCAATGGCCAGTTCGATGCGGCAAATCAACACGCTGGCGGCGGCGCTGGTGGATCGTTTGGCGGCAAAGGTGGCGATGGCGGTGACAACCTTGGCGGCATTGCTGCAAATGTTTGTACCGACCTCCTCACATTGAAACTACAAGGCGGCTCCGGCGGCGGCCGAGGTGGCAACCCCAACGATAGCGGTAACGGCGGTGGTGGCGGCGGTGCAATCCAATTCACGGCCGGTGTAAGCCTCTCGGTATCAGGGCTGTTGCACGCTGGGGGTGCAGGTGGCCAAAGCTCTCTCATCAAGGGCGGCGGCGGTGGTGCAGGTGCGGGCGGCGGCTTTCTATTTGAAGCACCAGCCGTCAATGTACTCGCTACCGCAATCATCGTGACCAACG
>JAYWHS010000607.1:0-3247 GCA_043777635.1 Kofleriaceae bacterium
GCTCCGCTAACGAAGGCAATCAACAGCAGAATGACAAGGACAGTTTGCATGGTGCTCACTTACCGATGGAAAGAAATAGAAACGAGAAGTCGCAACGCCGTGAACTCGGACCTAGTGCCCCATGCGCAGCTTGTTCGGAGGCAATTTGTTGCGCACCAAGTAATCAGCATCAATGGCGGTATGAATCGCCGAATGCAGAATAATCAACGCCGCACCGCCAGGGACTAAGTACGCGATCGTACCCATTGAAATCATGTGATGGCCGCCTGACTTGGCGACTTGCACTTGCAGGTGCAAGCCGGCGCGCACCAAGATGGCCACGATTGCTATCGTGAACAGCCCAAGGGCAACCCGCAACACAAGTTTGCCGCGCGGGGTTAGCCGATTCGACAACAAGTCCATCGCCAGATGGCGTTGTTGATGACTTGCAAATGCAGCACCCAGCATGGCGATAGCGAACACCCCGTCGCGGACGACGTCGAATGACCATTCAAAGCTGTGGTGGAATAGCTTACTGCCGATGGCTTGCGCCGATGCGCTCAACACCACAGCGGCCAAAATCGCGAACAGCAATCCTTGTTCAACTAACCCGAGGCCGCGATCGAATTTGCGCAACCCGGCTGAAAGTGGGCCGTCGTCGGGAAATGTCAGTTCGACATTAAAAGGATCATCCGCACCGGCATCATTGGTTGGTACTGCCAGCGTTGGCGTGGCAGAAGCAGCGCTCGCGACGCTAGCAACTGCGGTATCACGATCGGCGGAGGCGTCGGTTGCTTTGCCGCTGGTTGGTTTGGTACTGGCTTTTTTTCCCACGGCGCGATCGTACCGGATGATCCGAACCGATCAGCGGCATCGGTCGGGAAAAATGTGCCGAAAATGCAAAACGGCTCGCTGCTAGGCGAGCCGTGTGGGTAACCCCAGGTAAGCGAGGACTACTTGCCTTTGACGGCTGGTGTCACGGCTGGTGTCGTGGTCGCGGCCGGTGCTACCGCAGCACCTTTAGGTGGATTTTTGGCGCGGTACTCATCACGGTATTTAAGCACCATGTCGAGTTGCTCTTGCGAGTACATTTTGCCGGCCAGGTTCTTCCAAACCAGTTCGGCGTTTTTGCGGAATTCATCAACCATCGCGGTTGGCGTCGGAACTAACGTCACGCCTTTGCGCAACATGGTTTTTTTGGCTGATTCATTTTCGGAACGAATCGCTTTGCGAAGGCCTTTGCCGAGGCTCTTGGCAACTTTGGCCAAACGCTTCTGATCGGCAGGGCTGATTTTGTTCAAGGTCTTGATCGAAAGCACGGTTGCACCGATCGAATAGCTCATCGGCATCGAAGTCATGAACTTAACCTTCGAGTACCACTGCAACGCAACCGAGGCGAGCGGCGAACCATAGACTGCATTGATCGCGCCCGAGGTCAACCCTGGGTCAACGCCTGGCACGCCCAGCGGCACGCCCGATACACCGAGTTGTTTGTACATGGCTTTAACCAACGAATCGTCGGTCCAAACCCAGGCCTTGGTATTGCTCGATTTCAAATCAGCGATCGATTCGATCTTGCTTTTCGAAAGGAAGTAAATCCAACCGACTTCGCCACGGTCGTTAAGCTTGAAACCCTTCTTTTCGAACCGCGCTTGAAACAGCGGCCACATTTTATCGGCGACGGCGTCAAATTCCGCCACGTTGTCGAACATCATTGGCAGTTCTAATACCCGGATGCTCTCGTCGATCATCGACAGGCCGGTTGCCGTAATGGCTGCGCCGTCGAGTTGGCCTAGCCCGATTTTGGTAATGAATTCTTTTTCATCACCTTGTTCGCCACCTGGGTAGTACTTCAGCGTTACCCGAGGCGTTGCGCCAGGCACGATGACGTCCTTGTCATCTTTGGTGGTTTCTTTGGCAACTTCGACAGCGCCTTTGTCGAGTTCAACCATCCATTTGGAGCCGCTTGGCGCCAAGGTGGCAATACGTAGTTCGACGTTTTCGGCGTGGGCCGGTGCGGTCGCAGCCATGAGCAAGCCGCCCGTGATGGTTGCGGCGAATAGTGCGACGAGATTTGGTGAACGTTGCGTTGTCGTAGTTCGATTCATCGGAACAGCTCCTTTTCCTGTGCGAGATAGCGACGAGCCCGGCGGTGGGCGACTTCATTGGCGAGACGTTGCTCCGGCCATATGGACGGTGCAGTTTCCAAAACCTTCACAAGTTTTTCATGATAAAGCGCTTGGTTGCGCGTCATGCGGCCCACGCGATAGCCCCATAATGTGTATGGTAACAGGTACTTGCCTCCGGTAATGTCGATGGCTTTTTGGAAGTGTTCGCCCGCTTTAACCGGATCACCACCAAATTGCGCGCTACCAGCTGACAACAACATACCCATCGCAACATGCGGTAGCGCCGCAAGCGACAGATCCGATGGCAAATGTTTGGCGTCGAGTTCCAACACCCGGGCAAACATCAAGCGAACCGTGGTCAGGTTGGCGATGATTTCGATGTTGTCGAGATTGTGGTTGATGATCGAGCCTAAGGCCAGCGCCGCGTACATTAGCGGCGTGCGTTGATTGCCACCGGTTGCAGCGATGAGCTTGGCGACTTTTTCAGGTTCCGCAAAAATTTCGTTTTGCCACCGTGTGCCGAGCGATTTGAGCGCGTAGTTCAAACACCGCGTGAACATTTTGGTTGCGCGGTCGTTGTGATACGCCGCCGCCTCCAAGTCTTTGGCAAATTTGGCGCGTTCCCATTCGTCCTCGACGAACGCCGTGCCGTATTGGCAATAGCCCTCGGTAAGGGTTGCGATTAGGTTGGGATTGCTTGGATCAACCACCCAAAAACCTTCAACCGTTTTAAGCGCGCCCGGAATGGCGCGGGCCGCCATCTCATAGTCGGATTCCATTTTTAAGCTGGGTTGGGCCCGGCGTAATACTTTGGCGGTTGCGCCAACGGTAAATTGGCCCATATCGCAGCCCGTGGTCATCAGCATGCCCAACGCCGCGCTGGCAGCTAACAAACTTCGGGTGAAAATTCGCTTGGATTGTTTCATTTGCATTGTTGAGTCCTTCGCACAGCAAAAAGGCTTTGCGACTGGCCCTCGCTCCAGTTTGAGGCAGGCTAGCGCTAGGAAGGCATATGAGTCAACCTCGTGGCACTGACCAAGTGGCGATGGTGGACGACAACCCGCGTACCGCCGGAACTACAAAAGAACGTCAAAACCCGGTGGCGATGGTGGACGACAACCCGCGTACCGCCGGAACTA
>JAYWHS010000608.1:0-3244 GCA_043777635.1 Kofleriaceae bacterium
CGATCTCGCGCTACCACCGCGGCAAATCACCGACATCATCGACACGGGCAACAATGCACCTGCCCTGTTGATCGATATCGACGACGCTTCGCCCGAACGCGGCAGCCGCTATCCGTTAGTTGCCAAAACTCTGGAAGCCGATGGCTATGTGCCAACCGGTGTCATCGCGATTGCCCCGCATCCCGGCATCGTGCTGCGGCCATCGACTCGTTACGCTTTTGTCGTGCGCCGCGATCTAGCACCAGGGTTTGAACGCGCCAGCGAATTTGAACAATTGATCAACGGCACTGGGGCCACCACCACGCGCCGCGAAGCTGCTGCTGCATTGTATGCTCCCTTGTGGCCGGTACTGACCGCAGCAGGCATCAGCCTCGACGACGTTTTGGTCGCCACCGTATTCACCACCGGCGACGAAGTGGCGCTCATTCGCAAGCGCAGTGAAACCTTGCGCACGATGTACGATGCCGTGATTTCGAACTTGCGCATCGACCCAGTCGATGGCGCACAACACGACGGCTTTTGTGAAATTTTGGCCGACGTCTCGATGCCGCAATTTCAAAAAGGCACCACGCCGTTCAATCAAGAAGGCCAATTCGTTTTCGATTCGGCCGGCACGCCACTCAAACAAGGTGATGTGACCATTCCGATGACGATCACGTTACCGCTCGCTGCTATGCCGGCGGCTGGCTGGCCGCTGTACCAATTTTTCCATGGTTCGGGTGGCGTGTCGGGCGGCATCGTTGACCTCGGCGTAACCACAACGCCAACCGGTGAACCTGAAATCGGCAAAGGTCCAGGCTGGGTGGTCGCACGTCACGGCATCGCCGCTGCATCAAGCGCATTGCCGGTTAATCCCGAGCGCGTCGCTGGTGCCACCGACTACGCGTATCTCAACCTCAACAACCTGAGTGCTTTTCCATATACGTTTCAACAGGGCGTGATCGAACAGCGCTTGTTGCTCGATGCATTGTTGCAACTTGAAATACCAGCAACCGTCACCACGGCCTGCAATGCGCGTGGCTTAGCGCTCACCGGCGCAGCCGTCGCGCACAAGTTCGACGGCAGCAAAATCGTCGCGGGCGGCCAATCGATGGGCGGCATGTACACCAACATGGTCGGGGCTGTTGAAGGTCGGTACGGCGCATTGGTGCCAACCGGCGCTGGTGGCTTTTGGAACCTGATGATTCTCGACACTGCAACGATTCCTAACGCTCGCTCCTTGATCTCGAGCGTGTTGCGCGTTGACGAAGAGCAAAATTCATTTGTGCATCCTGGCGTTGGGCTATTGTCCTTGGCATGGGAAATCGCCGAGCCGATGGCCTCGATGGCGCGGCTAGCACGCCGGCCGTTGCCGGGCTTACCGGTGCGCCACATCTACGAATCCACCAGCATGGGCGACACCTACTTCCCGACCCAAATTTACGACGCTGCAGCGCTGGCATATGGCAATCGCCAAGCCGGTCCTTCGGTGTGGCCAACCATGCAAACCGCGCTCAAGCTCGACGGGTTAGGTGGCATTGCGAATTTTCCTGTCAAAGCCAATCGCCCAGGTGTAGGTGGCGCTGCGGCAACCACCAACGTTGTGGTGCAGTACGCGGGCGACGGTATTGTTGACCCGCACTACATCTACCGTCAGCTCGAAGCCGTGAAACATCAATACGGTTGCTTCTTTGCCACCTACTTCGCAAATGGCGTACCGACAGTGCCAGCGCCTGGCCCGGTCACAGCGCCGTGCGAATAGCGCGATCACTCGCCTAGCTCACGATTGTTTTTAACCTTGGGCGGGTGGCTCGCGTCATAAAGGCATGAAGCTCTTAACTGCCTTGACCTTAAGTGTTGCTGCATTGTTTGCTTCGCCTGCGCTGGCCTCGGCCGCGCCCGGCAACCAACCGAGCAATGAAACCTACAACAACGCACCTTACGCTGCGGCTGGCCGCGACGGACAAGCCCCCGCCGCTCGCCACGGCAAACGCGGCAAACATGGCAAGCACGGGAAACGTGGCCAACAAGCCCACCAAGGCCAGCGCGGTCAACGTGGCCAACAAGGCCAGCGTAGTCAGAAACGCAAAATGATCAAAATGGCCATGTTGCAACGCTTTGACCGCAACGGTGACCGTCAACTCGACCCATCCGAGCGCGCCGCCATCAAAGCCACCTTCGATACCAATCGTGATGGCAAAATTGATCGCAACGAGCGCCGCGTGCTCAAACAATCCTTGCGCCCGACGCAGCCCCCTGCGCAACCGCAGCGCCCTGACCGAGTCCGCTAAGCCACAGAATTTTTTCAGCGACGCACGTGGATCGAACGTGTAGGCTCATGCGGTGAGAACCTACAGTATTCGCCAACGACGCTTACATGCGCGGCAACGTTGCATGCCGCGGGTTGCGGCAGCCTTTGCGTGCTGCACTGTCGTCTTGATTTCCGCGAATGTGATAGCTCAGCCAATTGAGCGTGCGCAATTTGCAGAGTTACCAGAGATCCGCAACTGGGAAACCTGGGAAGTCCAACCTAGCGCGGACGTACCCACGGTGTTAGCAGCGCACCTGCCGTGGTGGTCAGCATTGGCCGCCAAACATGGCGGCTTGGTCTGTCAACATCCTCAGGCAAAGGCCATTGCCTCGCCGTCCTTGCATGCGCTTGCTGCGGCCTGGTGCAGTGCAACCGACGACGCCAAACGTAGCAACTTGCTACTCGCAGGCGAGTCGGACCAACCCGCGATCGCTTCGGCCGCAGGCCAAGCACTGGCTGCATTGTTACCGGCAGACGATGTTTTCGAACAGCAACTACACCAACGTGCGCTCAACGTGCAATTCCGATTGAGCCTCGGTGGTGCGCTGTTGCGTTCGCGCAGCTATTCATTGGCGATCGAACAGTTCGGGATCGTCAACCACATGCGCGCGCCCGAAGATTACAGCGACGAAAACTGTCTGCGAGGGATTTCAATTCAGTTAGCAAGCGCCCACGTCGCAGCTGACGCTTGGGAAATCGCGAGAGATAGGCCAAGCGCGCAACTCAGCTATTACCTAAGCTCCAAAGCTGGCAAAAAGTGCCTCCGTGTTGCCGAGCTGGCAGCGTGTCAAGTTGCGCTATGGAAAACCGCGCCTGCTAACGCGGTGTTACCAGCGTGCGTCGGATATGTTGCACAACAAAAATCCCGTCTAGCCAGCTATGTGAACGTCGCGGTTCGCGCGCACTGGCCGCGCGACTTGGCGCCTGGCGAAGTCTGGCTTCAGCTGGCCGAAC
>JAYWHS010000609.1:0-3243 GCA_043777635.1 Kofleriaceae bacterium
GGGCCAGCCACCGACGCGCTCGGAGCTGCCCGTCCACTTGGTGCCAAGTTCGACCTCGGCGCTTTCGAATCACACTGAGCGCAGCGAACTTAGTAAGGGCCAAGAAATCGTTCGTCATTAAAATGAATGATTTCCAATGTACGTAGATTCTTGGGTGTCGCGTGCTGCCATTTGTCTGTTGGCTTCAACTGCAAAAGCGCCAACAGCACCAGCGCAGATCGTTCGTTGACTTGTTCATTGTCAAATTGCAGCAGTTGCAAGAAATGCTGCGCGCGTTGAATCTGCGCTTTGATGCCGTTAGTCATGAAGCCATGCCTTTTGGCGCGAGCACTTGCGCGATGAGCGTATCAATTAATTCTTGGGGCGGACGTTTATCGGTTTTGTCACCGCCAAGCTCTTTCAATTCGTTCACCGATGGAAAGGGTAAGCCGCGCAAGTCGCCCGCATTGACTTGGGTATGGCCGGAGAAAATACGAAACAGACGGTCAACAATGGATGAATTCAGCCAGATACATAGTCCGATCGCGAGCAATCGATCGAGGCCATGATTGTTGGTGTGGAATACGTTTAGATGATTTTCGAATGCAACAAATGGTTGCGTGTAAACCGATGGGTCCCATACCGCAGCAACAATGCGTCGGCGTTCTTCCTTCGACGAAAATCGCTTTACCAAAACGTAGTGGCCGCGCGGCAGCAGCAGTGCGCGCGAGTGGTCATCAATGTGTAAATTCTGCGGCTTACGGATGGCTCGTGGCCATTCAATTTCTCCGCTGCGTGCATTGCCTGGGTACACCAGCGGCGCACACGTATCGGCAGGATTTTCCCGAAGGTGGGTTTTTACCCGGAAATCTACGACTCTGCCCGTCGAAACACTAACGTCAAGATTGCCAAGCACCCCAAGTCGAGCAGTCATTTGGCGTGCGAGTTCAGCATCGTCGTGTTCGACAGAAAGATGCACAACGTAGTCAGGATCGTTGGGATGCACTATTTCTGAGTAGTCGGCTACACGGCTAGTCGGCGTATCAGTGTGCGCGACGCTGTTCGAGATCGTTACTTGCGTTGGGCTCGTCCCGCGAGTTGTCGAGATAATTACGTTTTCTTGCAGCACGCCGGCATCACCGAAAATGGATGAGCGCGATTCGAACAAATGTACTTGGTCGAGGGCGACGCAGTTCAAAAAGAATTTACGAAATTGTCTAAAATAAGTTCCGTTAGCGAACGAGCGGGGTGTAATTGCAACCAGCTGGCCGCCATCGAGAAGTGCTTGGGCACCTAACGTAAGGAACGCCGCATACAGATTAGGGCAATCGACGCCCTCTGCTGCAACCGACTTGCGATGACTGCTCGACGCTGCCAGTTTTCGATAGGGCGGGTTGAGAATTACGAAATCAAAACCATGGAGTCTCGCACGGTGCGGCGAAAGTAAGTCCGTTGAAAGTTCGATGAAATCACCGAGAATGACTTCAGTTGCGATGGCGACACCGTTCGCAGCGGCGATTGTTTTGCAGTCCTGGAGCGTTAATTCAAGAAAGGGGATGGCATGGTGGTCCATCTCGACCGCGACAATTTCGACTTTGAGTTGCGGCGCTTCTTGAATGACTCTAGCTACGAATGCAGCCGTTAACGCGCCCGATCCAGCGCCGGCGTCAAGAATCCGAATCGAACCTGATTGCGGAATTCGTGGCAGGCTGGTGAGTAACGTCGCGGCTTGGAGTGGCGTAAAATATTGCCCCAACCTTGAGCGCGTAGTCGCGTCCAACGCATCGACTGCATCTTTACGATGCTGCTCGGCTCGTTCGCATAACTCGCTGAACATTTGGTGGGCATAGCCTGAAGGGCTGACAACTCAAATCGTTGCGATTCGGTCGTGAGGCTACGAAAAGATTACCTTAGTACGTAATAAACGCGCCGCTGCCGGGCGTGGCGTCGTCGGTGCCTTCTTCTTCGTCGTCAATGATGGCATCAACCACTTTGACGGCAGCGCCTGGCAAGGCGAATAGCTTGAGCTGCGAAACTGGAATACGCGCGTTGGGCGCGACCCGGCGCAAGATCGACAAAACGTTGCGCTGGATGTCATCAACCTCGGTGAAGGCAGTGCCACCTTTGATGATCTTGCCAACCCATTTTTCTTCATCGACTTCGAGCACGCACAAAAACTCTTCCGATGAACCATCGAAGTATTTTTTGTCGCCCGGCTTGGATAGATGCAATCCTTCGCGCAGCTTGCTGTCGATGCGGGTCGCGAAAAATAGAGGGCAGCTTTTGTCGAGTTTCATGAAATACCCTGCTGGCCAACTGCGAGCGGCACAGGCCCGCTGCTTACTCTAATTGTTTGGTTCGGGGACAAGGATTCGAACCTTGATAAGGAACACCAAAAATTCCTGTCCTGCCATTAGACGATCCCCGAATTACGCGAATAGTAGCAAAGGCGAGGCCGCTTCGCCAAGCGTTGACAGGCGGATTTTGCCTAGCGATCGCATGGAATTTTCATAGGGTGCGAATCTTGGGGCATGTGATGGTTGGTGGCAGGCTATTTTGCGAGGTTCGGTCGCTGATCTGCGATTTAGTAAATCAAGTGCTTGCACTCGCTCGCCGGTCCGTTTAGTTTCCGGGCGCTTTCAGGCACCTGGCGAGGTAGCTCAGGGGTAGAGCAGGGGTCTCATAAGCCCTTGGTCGGCAGTTCAAATCTGCCTCTCGCCACCCAATTTTGTACGATTCCAGGCACTTACCCGGTTTTGCGTTTTGCCGGGAGTGCCTGAAGTGCCCTGGATTGCTGATTTGGTCGTACACCGGCCGTACAAAGCACTGGTAGCCGGGCCACGGCGTCCGCGTAATTGTGGGCCGCGTAGTGCCCGTATACCGAGCGCACCATCGAGCTGCTGCTGTGGCCCAACAAACGGGCCGCCACAGCCTCGGTGGTGCCGCCCTGGCAAAGCCACGAGCAAAATGTGCGGCGCAGGTCGTTGGGCGATATGCGTTCGCGCGGAACATCCTGCAATGTGCCGGTGCCGACGTGCGCAAGTTTGGCCCGACGCAATGCGGCCGTTAGGTCGCGATGTAGACTGGACCAATGCGCTAGCACTAGTCCGTTTTTAGTCCACTTGGGGCGTTGTCGTTCGTCGTCGAGGATTGCGGATAATGGTGCAGCGAGTGGGAGGATCCGATTCGAGCCGCGCGTTTTTGTGCCACGCACACGAATTGCGCCACGAGCCCAGTCGATATCAGACCACGCGAAACGGCCAA
>JAYWHS010000610.1:0-11256 GCA_043777635.1 Kofleriaceae bacterium
TTTATCGAAGGGCTCACGAGGTTGACCCGTGCAGTGCGCGAAGCATCGGATGGCGAAACTCTGCTGTTTATTCAATTGATCGATTTTTTGTCGATTCGGCGGCGGCCCGAGCGTGAAAAGTTTTTCAGTCGGTTCTTGGCAATTACGCCGGCGCATCGCGAGATGTTGGCGGCGCGGCTGGTTCGTCCTGAGCTGGTCACGGCTGAGGAGTCCGAGATCCGGACATTACTTGCAGCCCAGCCTGATGCCGATTTGCCGGCCTTGCTCACTGAACGTGAATTGTCGGACCTGCGCAACGGTGCACGCGAACGTGTGACAGATACCAACCTGCCTCACATCCGGGATTTACCGACGGTATTGCCAGGCTTGTTCGCTGATGCAGCCGGCCGCGCGATGGCTGCGGGCTTCGACGGGGTTGAGTTGCACTATGCGCACGCGTACACCATGGCGTCGTTTTTGTCGGCGCTCAATACCCGCACCGATGGGTACGGCGGCTCGCGTGAAAATCGAGCGCGGTTGCCGCTGGAAGTCATCGCTGCGGTGCAACAGCGGGTTGCGGGCCAAGGTGTGGTCGGTTGCCGATTTTTGTCGGATGATGTGGTCGCCGGCGGCAATCGTATCGACGATGCCGAATACTTCGCTACCGAGTTTGCCCGCGCTGGCTTAGATTTTATTTCGGTTTCCAAGGGCGGCAAGTTTGAAGATGCCAAGCAACCCAAAGTAGGCGCCGCTGTGTATCCGTATACCGGACCGTCGGGCTACGAATGTATGCCCACCATCTACTCCGATGCGCGGGGGCCATTTGCTCGCAACATGGGTTTGGCAGCGCAGGTGCGTGCTGCGGTGCGCGCTGCTGGTTTCATCACCCCGGTAGTTGGCGCGGGTGGGGTAAGTACGTTTGGTGCAGCGGAAACTGCGTTGGCCGACGGCAGCGTCGATATCGTGGCAGCCGCGCGGCAGTCATTGGCCGATCCTGATTGGTTCGCCAAAATGCGTAGCGGCGCAGGTGCGCAGATTCGCCGTTGTGAATTCACCAACTATTGTGAAGCCCTTGATCAGCATCACAAACAAGTGACGTGCAAATTGTGGGACCGCGAAGCGCTTGATGCGCCCGACGTAACGCTGGCCAGCGACGGCAAACGCCGGTTGGTGGCACCGTAAGTCGATTGCCGTGTCGCTCCCACCGAAGGAAAAACCAATAGGAATCCAGGGGTCTCACTCGGACGACGGTCCTCGGACAACGGCAACGGAGCCTTACCGACGACGTACCAAGGCGGTGTCATCGCAGCATATTTCGAGCGCGGCGGCCCGAGGTTCGTGGTCGTGTACGCCGAGTATGCTCAAGACGATCCAGGAAAGCGTAGCCGTATCGATCGCTTGCGCTTATGTGATCGATGGTACTCGGTCGACGAACTCGCTCCGTAGCGTTGACCAACAGCGATGCTGACTAGCGTTGACTCGGCTGCGCCAACCAGGCCCGCGCTTGTTTGAGCGTTGCCGGAAACGCCTTGGCCGCCGTGAGGTCGCGGACCGCCAAATTCGCAGCGCGCACGGATTCGTCGCGGTTGCCGAGTGTCCATGCAACTTGCGCCAACAAAAATTCGTCACGGCCGCGTTGCGCGGGGTCAGCTTCGGGCCGTTGTTGGCTCGCGACCAATGGCACTAACAACGCGTATGCAGCAGCCGTGTCGTTGCGGCCGGCGTAGATCTCGGCCAGCATCGAACGCGCCGCTGCTAAAAATGGGCTGCGGGCGCCGTCGACGATATTGGCCATCACCTGTTCGGCGTGCACGAGCAGCGGCGTTGCCCCGTCGTTATCGTCGAGATTAATCAGGCCGGTGGCGATGTTGATCTCGATATGGGCAACCGCAGCGCTGTGATCACCGAAGCGGGCGCGGGCCGCGGCTAATGCGCGCTTGGTATAGGTAAGCCCAAGGGTCGTATCGCCTCGGTTGTTGGCGATCATGCCGAGGTTTTGCAACAGCGGAATAATTTTGGGGTGGTGTGGCGATTTGTTTTGCAGAATCAACAACGCCGCCTGCGCGAGCCGTTGTGATTCGTCGAGGGTGCCAAGCCCAATTTGGTTGGCCAGAAATACCGCGTAGCGCTGGTTGTCGCGGCCGAGCTGAGCGGTGATGGTCCGGTCGAGCAGCGGTAATTCCGCCCGCAATTCGTCGACGCGGCGCGCTTCGTAAAGCGCTGCAATCAAAGCTTGATGAATGTCGATGCAAAGCAGTGGTTCGAACGGGGTCGTTGACTGGCATCGCTGCAACAGCGTGCGTAACGCAGGAATCGCTTCACTACTACGGCCGCGGTGGATGGCGACGGTTTGTCCAGCTAGCTCGACGCGCAATTGCAGTGCCAGCGGTTGTTCGCTGGTAGCGGCACGCGCTAACGCCAGTGCGCGGTCGGCCTCCGTTGATGCGCCCAGGTCATTTTGCACGACGATGTTGATATAATAACTGCGTGCTAGCGCAGCGCGGTTGGTGCTGCGCGTCGCGACAATGATGGCCTCGTCGAGTGCGGCTCGCGCAGTGGGAATGTCACCTGCGTTTTGCGCCAGGCTAGCGCGCTGGTTAAGCGCTTCGGCAAGTAGCGGGGCATAGGCGAGGGTGCGCGCACGGGTTACCAGTTGCCCTTGCTGTTCGAGCAAAGCTAGATTGTCGTCCCAATCGCTGTGTGTCTCGAGCTCGGCGAGGGCAGCTCGCAAACCTAAGACATCAGCGCTGCTCACACTGGCTGGCAAGGGTAGATCATCGATCGACGTGACATCACTGGTGCATGCGTTGACACTCGGCAATCCTTCGAGCATTTGCGCAGGATCGAGTCGGCCCAGCCGGGCCATCACGCCGAGCACGGTTGACCGCAAACAAAGCTGGCGTCTCGCTAGTTGTTCGCTTGAAACTTCGCGGGCTGCAAATTGATGGCACAGCTCAGCGCCGTGTTGTTGCAATTGGTCCAGCCGCATCATGAGGTTTTCAGCGGTGGTGACTGGTAGTTCGCGCATGCGTTGCTGTGCCAACAAGCGCAGCGGTAACGCCATACTGCCGGCATATGGATCACATGCTGGCACACCACTTGTCGACGGGTTACCGAGCAACAGTCGAATAATAATGGTGGTTGCCACTGCCGCCACGACCAGGCCGCCGCCCAATGCCATCGAGCGTTTACCGGATCGACCCGCAGGTACAGCGGGCGCGGCGGGTACAACGGGTTGGCTGAGCAACGCGAGGACGTCTTGGACTTCCACCATAGATGCAAAACGTTGAGCTGGTAGTTCGGCGATACCCTGGCGCAAGAAGGCTTGCAGATTTTTGGTTAGGCTAATGTGCCACGCCGTCGGTGCTGGGGCATCGTGGTGACCCATTGCAAGCACATCACCAGCGAAAGGGCGATGCCCGGTTAGCGCTTCGATCAACGTTACAAAAAATGCATATTGATCGGATTGTTCGGATGCCACCGCGCCTGCGCGTAGCTCGGGTGCAATATGGGTGGGTGTGCCCGCAACGCGTGAGGCCTCGTCGCTGCGTACGGTATCGATGACACGTAACGCTAAGCCGAAATCAATGAGCCAAGGCTGGCGCGTTTCATCAATCAGAATATTGCTCGACTTGATATCGCGATGCAGCACGCCTTGTGCATGCGCGTAGGCAACTGCACCCGCTAAGGTGGCAAACACGCTGAACAGTTCGCGCTCGCTGGGTTGGCTTTGCACCGTCCAATCACGTAACCGCAATCCTTTGATTGCCTGCATCGCAACGAAGACGCGGGTGCCGTCGGTGCCTGCGTCGTAGATCCGGACGATAGCCGGATGTACCAATTGACCCAGTGTTTTGAGTTCGCGCATCGGTTGCGAGTCGGCTTGGCTAACATTAACGAGTTTGAGCGCAACATGCCTTTCAATCACGGTGTCGAGTGCGCGATACACCACCCCCATACCGCCACGGCCAAGCTCGGTTTCGATCTGATAACGGTTGGCAATGATCGATCCTAGTGCGGCTTCGGCATTGGGTCGCAAACTGCCAGCCACCGCCACCGCCAAATCGGCGCACTGCGCACACGCGTCAATCTCGCTCAACACGCGGGCCTGCTGCTGCGCATCGAGCGCACCGGCGAAGTGCGCAAGCAGAGTAACGTCGTCGAGGTGTGCCACGGGGTTAGCTTACGTCATTCTATCGATTACCGGCCGACGCAGGCATGTTCGGCGCTGTTACATTTTTCGTTGGTCGGGCAATCAACGTCGAAGGTGCAGGGTAGGCCAATACAATAGGCCGCTTTGGAAAAACACTGACCGGTGGCATCGTTGCAAGCGCTGTTACCGCTACAGTCCACATCGAAATCGCATTTGATGCCCGAGGCGCACTGCGGATTACCGAGCGCAACTACACAATACATGCCCAACGCTGCGGGCAGGTCGCCGTCGCACGCCGGATAGATGCCGCCGGCCAAGCACGCAAAGTCGGTGGCCTCGGCGGTTTTGAAGCAAGCCAATCCGGCCGCTGGGTCGCCGCCACACATCGCTGCGGCTTTGACGCCTTTTTTGCAAAACGACGTCAGGGTGGCTTCGGCGTTACTTGGCAAGGGCGAACCACAGGTGGCGCTTGCGGTCACTGCGTTACGCGCGAATGCCGGACAATCCACATCGGTCAGGACCGTTGGTGGTGCGTCAACGCTGGTTGCTGCGTCGGGTGATGTGCTGCTCGCTCCGTCGGAGCAGGCGGCGAACTCGGCGACGAGTGCAGCGACGATGAATGGAAAGACGAAGGCACAAACGCGATGTTGTTTCATGCAGAGGTAACCAGCCATTCCGCGTCATGTCGCACCAGTTGCTCATAAAAAATTTTACAATGGTATAAGTAAGCGTGATTGCAGCGGAACTAATGCAACGGTTGGCTGCTGCTGCGACCGAATGGCCTACGTTGTCGGCCCAGCCCGATGACTTGGCTGCCGGGCTAACGTTATTGGCTGCGCAACACCAGCTAGCGTTCGACACTGTCGATGCAGCAGAGGTGTATTTGTTTGTGGCGTGGCAGCGTAATCCCGAGGCTGCGATCGCGGCGTTTACCGTAAAATATCGCAGCTTAATCGGCGCAGTGGCGGCGCGCGTGGGGCTTAACCCAACCGATAACAATGACATTGTCAGTGTGTTAATGCAGCGGTTGTTCGTCGGTGATGCACAGCAGCCTGGAAAGTTTGCAAGTTATGTCGGCCGTGGCCAACTCGGTGGCTTAGTGCGCGTGGCCGCAACCCGATTGGCGCTCACCATCGTCGCCGGCAAAGATCGCAACGCAGCAGAGTTATCGGCGCACACGCCGGTCGACCAACGCGGCACCGCCGATAAATTGGCCAAAGTTGAGTTACAGGCGTTGCTCAAGCATGCACTTGAACAAAGTGCGGGTGCACTTACCGAGCGGCAACGCGCCATCTTGCGCATGCACTACGTCAAACATGGGTCGATTGACGATATTGCCGCAGTATATCGCGTGCACCGTGCGACCGCAGCGCGATGGTTGCTTGACGCTCGTGCGGCTTTGGTCGATACCGCGCGTGAAAAATTCTTGTTATGCACCGCGTTGGAACAACAAGAGCTGGTTGAAGTAGCCAGCTTGATTGAAAGCCAGCTGTCGATGTCGTGGTCGCGACTGTTTGTGGATGCGCCGCGCCTGACGTAAAGCCTGCTTCGCCGCGTTATCCGTTGGCGAACTGCTCAGCGTGGATTGAAGTACAGCGAGACGCTCAATTGCGCATTGACCGTCGGCGTTGGGCCGAAGAATTCCTCTGGGCCATTGATGTTGTAAAACACCGGGCGCAGCGCATCGTAGCCACCTGGTGACGCGATGATGCCGGCATCATTTGTGAATGTTGAGTCTGCAACCAGCACGTTGAGATCTGCTTGGGCGGTAGGTAAAATCGGGAAGCGCAACGATGTGGCGGATGGCCCAACCACTTGGCGAGTTATGAAGGCGGTTGGTCGGCTAAGGTTAAGCCGAGCAAACGCACCGTTGACAGGCGCATTACCGGCTGCTGCGGTGGTGATTGCAAACGAGCTGTTGGCTTGGCTAAATTGCACATCCGAAACCCATGGGGTCAAGGCAGTGGCACCGTCGATCGTAACGTCGCCGACGTTGGTCAGTGCAACAAATTGCTGCTGGCCGACGCGACCGCGCACTTGCATCGTTACTAGTTGTTTGGTTGCTGCTGCGTTCGGGCGTTGAAATGTGCCAGCAAAGGTTGGAAACCCTGGAGGCATGATGATTGCTTGGGCTTCGTCAATTTCGCCTAGAAAACCGCCGAGCAAAGAAGCCACGCCACTTTGCAGGCTGACGATTTCCGGCATGTTGGTGCCACTGATATTTTGCACCATGAGTCCGGTGAAGGCCTGATCGGAAAGGTCGAAGGCGCCATTAGCGAGCGCAACGTTGGCCTTGTAGATTGTTGCGGCTGCGGCCCCGCTGGGGCCCGAGGATGCTTCTTGTTTGACCAAGAACGTAGCTTGGGTGCAGGTTGGTGGCACGGTGATGTTCAAGGCACCGCCTTTGTCGGCGGTCAGGCCGCTGGTGCGCGTGCCGCAGCTCGATAGGATTTCATAGTTGCCAAATGAGTTTGGCGGTAGTTTTACCGATACGGGGTTGGCAACCATGACGGTTCGGTTGCCGTTCGCACGGATTTTAAGTTTATCGCCGGGCTTTACCGCCAGCACGGTATAGGTGTTCGTGGTAGGGCCGCCTCGCACCGCAGGATTTACAATAGCCTGGGGAACAATGGCAGTAATGCTTCCGCCTACGTTCATTACCTCCGACGCGACGCCGGCTGCATCGGTGGTCTTAGTGGCAACTACACTGTCGTCGGCATTTTGAAACAACACCGTCGCGCCGGCCACTGGGCCAGCGGCAGTCACGACCGTAACTTCAACTACACCACTGGTTGAAGCGTCAGGCGTAGGAGCGTCGGTGGCTGCATCAGCCCGCGGTGCATCGGCAAACTGTTTAGCCGGGTCATCGCCACAGGCCAACAAGGTTGCAGCGGAGCTTGCGAATAACAAAGACAGCGTAAAGCGAAATTTGGAAATAGTCATTAGAGCCATACTAACTGCGAAAAACTCTGTGCGGCAAAAAGATCGCCAGATTATTTGCAGACTGCGCCAGCATCTTGGCCGCCACCATCGAGCGCCAGGCCGCCGATGGCACGACCACGTAATGCGGCGTTGATCACAGCTATGCGACGGTTTTGGCGCTTGCCTTCGGCGGTTGAATTGTCGGCAATGGGTTTGTTGTTTCCAAAGCCAACAGCGACCAGCCGATCGCACGCAACACCATGCGCCACCAGCCAGGTCGCAACCGCCAAGGCGCGTTGTTCGGTTACGGTTTGCGCGCTGGCGCCGGCATCGGAGTCGTAGCCTTCGATCCGCAGCGTCGAGATATAGCTTTTGGCTGCAAGATAATCGACCAGGTACCACAATGCTGCGCTACTCGCGGCTTCATCAAGCGCTGCCCCGTCGGTCGCGAAAACTATTTCGCTTGGCAGGGCGAGGGCATTGCCGTCGAGAGTAAAACTAGTAGCAACAGGTGGTCGACTAGTGGCAGGCGCGGTCGGCGTTGCGGCTGTGCTGCCTACATCGCTGGTGCTGGTTGCCAGCGTGGCAGGCTCCGCCGTTGGACCTGTCACCATCGGCTTGCTGCTGCCGCAGCCCAAAACACTAAAGAGCAATGCAAATGTCGCGGCACTAGGAAATTGAATCATCGCCAAAGGCTACTATAAAAACGGTCGTCACAGCGTAGGCCCGCGATGACCACCAGCGGGCGTCGTGGTGGTTGCAACCGCCAACGGTGGTGTGCCAACGACGGGTAGCCCGACGGGTGCGGTAATCAAGGCACTGCGCGAGCGGCTATCGCGTGCGGCGCGCACGGATTCACTGGTTAACGTCAAGGTTAGGCCAATCGCTGCGTATACCAGTTGCATACTGCGCTTGGCCAAAGCCAGGGTAACACCGTCGATCGGCGATAGCCCGAGCGCAACGAACAACGCCAAATTGAGCGCTTCGGAGATTCCAATACCAAAGGGCACGATGCTCGAAATCCATCCAATCGCTGGCGCGATCGCAACGATCACGGCAACGTGTCCGACGCTGAGCGGCAAGTCGAGTGCGTACAACAATACCGCGGTGGTGACGATGCCAGGAACGTTGGAGCCGACGATGGCGGTGAATCCACGGCGCTGATAGATCCGCGCATCGGGGGTGTGACCGGCCAAGGTGTTGTCGATACGTTGCAGTGTGACGCGCCATTTTTCGACCCGAGCTGGGCCAATTAAACGCAGGCGATGCGCCAACCGCATTGCCGAACTGGCGAGACCAGCGCGAATCCATGTGACTAACAACAACACAACGGCCAGCGCAGTGCAGCCAGCCACCAGAAGTCCGATCCGAAGTTTCATTGGCAAGGGCAAAATCAACGCACCGATCGGCGCACCGATTCCTAACCGAAGTAATTCAACACCCGCGTGCGACAGGTTGTACGAAAGCACGGCAGCGGCGGCGCTGGTTTTATCGCGGTGCTCAACCAGCATGGCAAATTTAACAACGTCACCGAGGCTGCCAGATGGTGTCACGATGTTAATCGCTTTGCCTGCGACCTGCGCGAGCAAAGCGCGTGGCCAGGTCACGATGCGTCCGCTGGCGCGCAGAAAAAAGCGTAGCCCAAGCGAGTCGCACATCGTGACGATGCTTTCCATGACCAATATAAGCCCAAACCAAAGTCCGATTTTGCCGAGCCGGTGTTCCAGTTGCCAAAAACCAACATGCTCGATCGTAAAGACCAACGCAACGCCGGCGATTACTAGCGAGGCGATGGTGAGCCACCGCGCCCACGCTGGCCGGTCTGTTGATTGCTCCTCTGGCTCGCCAGCGTTCACCCCATCAAGCGTGGCCTTGCGGGCATTACCGGTTAATTGAGCACTTGTACCGAAACCAGCCCGCGCAAGTCGGCGCCCTTGGCCCAGCCTTCACCTTTTTTCTTAAATACCCAAAAACGTAATGCACCTTGTTTGTTGAGTTTCACAAATGGGATCGAAACGCCGGTGGCAAAGTCGCTGGGTTCTAAGGTCAGGTTCATGCCGGCAGCGTCGGTTAGTAGGTAACGTTTGCCGGGTTTGTCGGTCGGCAAGGGAACTTTCGCCGATTTCAACAGGGTCAGCAGCGACCAGCCTTTGGCTTCGCCATCTTCGCCAGGTTGAGCTTCGCGGGCAATCGCGAGCAGGGCCGGGCCGGCCAGGGTTGACGCTTTGCCAGCGACCACAAATTTTAGCGCGAGATCCTTGGGATCCGCAGCAGCGTGTCCGTCTTCGTTTTCACCACGCCCGCCGCCGAGCGCTGCGATGACGTGAACTTCTTTGATGGCTGGTTGTTGCCATTTGGGCCGACCGTGATTGGCGAGTTCCACCAAGTCAAACATGCCCAGTGTGGTGCTGCCGTCGGAGCCTGGAAATAGTGCAGGAACCAAGTCGGGATAGGTATCTGCCGGTTGGTTGAGGTCGGTGCCGCGCCCGGTGGTGGTTTGCACCATGATCGTTTTCCATGTGCCCATGCGGCGGGCTTCGGGCGGCAACAGATTGTCGAGGCGGGGCCATAATTTGATGGCTGCAGCGTCGAGACATTGAGCTTTGACGTCACCGACAAAAACGCAAACGGTCGCGGCGATGGGCGGGTCGACCACCGCTGCCGAGCCGGTTTTAGCGCTAGCTGACGTTGTTGTTTTTTCGCCTTGGCATGCGGTTGCGGCAAGGGCAGTGCTGATGACCAGCCATGTAGAAAGTGAACCTGACAACATTGGGCCACCGGACGGACGCTTGTGCATGTGGTTCTACAGTAGCAGAGATAACCGTGGTTTCTGGCCCCGCTTCGCTCGTTCGCTCGTTCGCTCCATTTCTGGCCCCGCTTCGCTCGTTCGCTGGTTCGCTCCATTTCTGGCCCCGCTTCGAGCGTTCGCTCGTTCGCTCCATTTCTGGCCCCGTGTCAGCTGCGCGCCGGCAACCCAACAATCTCGCAACGCCCCAAAAATGCATAGATTTTGAGGTGACAGTCGATTGTTGTTCATGGCACACCCGAGGTCATGATTGCAGCTTGGGTTCGTCGTTGCGTCATCCTTGGCGCTTTCCTCGTCGGCTTGGTGTCGCCTGCATCGGCGCAAGAGTTGGCTGGTTCAGCAGGGCCGGCGGCTGCAGCCGTGGCAACGTCACCGGGCGGATCAAGCTCTGCAACGGTTGCTGCTGTGGGTTCCGCTGCGCCGAGTAAGCCAGTCGCAAAAGCGCCGAAAAAGCCTCGGCCACTTTATGAAGAGGCTATTCCCTTGGTCATTCTGGCCGTGGTGGTGCTGTTGGTTGTGTCGCGGTTGCCCAAAATTGATGTTGGCCACAGCGCTGCGTATAAGCGTCGACGATTATTGAATTGGTTGCCGTTGGGTTTGGCCTACGCATTTTTGTACATGGCGCGTTACAACGTTACCGTTTTTAAGAACATCGGCGCGATGACCGGCGCGGATTTCGGTGATCTCAAGTTTTGGGGTTCGCTGGTGTATGGGGTGTCGTTTCTAATAAATGGCCCGCTCACTGATCGTTGGGGCGGCCGTGCAACAATCTTGATCGCGGTCGCTGGCGCGTTGAGTACCAATGTCGTGATTGGCGTCTTGATGTTAGGCGGCAATAATCCCAGCGTCGGTTTTTTGACGGTGCTGTACTGCATCAACATGTATTTCCAAAGCTTCGGTGCAGTATCCATCGTCAAAGTAAATGCCCCTTGGTTTCATGTGCGCGAGCGCGGCACCTTCGGTGGAATCTTTGGCATTCTAATTTCGCTCGGTTTGTATTTTGCATTTGATTGGGGCGCGCGTATCGCCGATGTGACCGTCGGCCTCACTGTGCCGCAAGGCACACCCGTGCCATGGCTGTTTCTCGCACCATCGATCATTCTCTCGGTGTTTTGGGTTTTGTGTTTCATCTGGGTTCGTGACACGCCAAGCAAAGCTGGTTTTGCTGATTTTGATCCGCAGGATGCGTCGAGTGGCCAATCCACCGCAAAAGAGTCCGCGCTCTCGGTTATCAAACGCATGCTCACCAACAAAATCATTTTGGTGATTGCATTCATCGAAATGTGCTCGGGCTTTTTACGCCAAGGCTTGCTCGACTGGTATCAGGATTTTCATAAAGGCATCGCCGGGGCCGCAGCCGCCAATTCATTTGTTCTTAATCACTGGGGGATGGTCT
>JAYWHS010000611.1:0-3241 GCA_043777635.1 Kofleriaceae bacterium
CCGCGCTGCTCGTGCGGCGTACTGACCACCGCCACATCGTTGCAAACCCGCGGTGCGGCCGGTGCGGCCGTGGTTTCGTACTTGTTCATCGTGCCCGAACTCGGCCTCGACACTATTTCCCTGACCGCGCACATCTTCGGCTGGCAGATCGCAGTGCTGCGATTGGCGGTTGCAGCCCTCGCTGCACTGGTCGCTGGCTACATCATCGGCCGTCGCTGGCCGGTCAAACAAACACCGTTGAACGAGCCGGTGGTTGCGCCGCCAACCTGGCGCAATGCCATCGACGAAGTTACGATCCACAGCGTGCCTTGGCTCGCTGCTGGTGCGGTCTGCGCGGCATTGGTCGCACTTGCCCTCGACGGTAAAACCGTTGGGTTCGCAGCACAACCAGAACTACAAATGCTGGCCATCGTCGCCATCGCGATGCCAAGCTACATCTGCGCCGCCGCCGCCACACCGCTCGCCGGCGTGCTGGTAGCGCACGGCTTAACGCCCGGAGCTGCGCTCGCAGGCTTGCTCATTGGAGCGATGGCCAACACTGGCACGCTTCGATTTTTGCGCGATCGATTTGGTCGCCACGCAATCTTGCTGACGCTTGCGCCTGTAACGCTCATTGTCGGCGCGGCCGCGTTGTACGTCAGCTACACAAACCTCGGCACTACGGCCGCAAGCCATAGCGTCGTAACTTTCATCAACCAAGCGTCACCGACGTGGATCAACTACGCTGCGCTGCTAGTACTCGGACTACTTATTGTGCACTCACTATGGCGCTTCGGCTTTTCGGCGTGGCTTGAACCCATCGTCGGCAGTGAGCATGCACATCATCATCAACACGGCGCCGACGAAGCTTGCAGTGATGGCTGTCATCACGATGATGACGACCATATCGCCTTACCAACTTCGCAGCAGCACGTGGCTGTTCATGATCACCGCCACGACCACGACCAAAACCATCATCACAACCACTGATTGTCGACTCACCGCTCTTTGCTGCGGTTTGCCCAGCGCGCAAATCCAACTATGCCGGTGGCACACAGCATCAGCCCGCCAGTGAGTAACAACAGCATCAGCGAAAGCCGCAACCATTGCCGACTGCGCAACCAACTAACATCGAACGAATGCAACCCATGATAAAGCCACCGCTCAGCTTTTGCGGAATCGCCATAACAGGCGAGCGGTTGCCCATCATGCGCTGAGAGATACAGCGTGCGACCGTCATCCAACTCAGCACGAAACGCATCACCTACCAGACCGCCGTGAAGACTTGAATAAAAGTAACCATCGGATTGAGTAACCCGATGAACACTGACCGCAGTTAAGCCCAGTTGCTGTAACTTGCTAGTGACTACGTCGGAGTTTGACTCAACGTGCTCACCGTTTGCAGGGAGTACGCGCGTCCCGTCATCATGATGACAAAAGTATGCAGGCGAGCCCGCCATAATGCGTAATTCTAGCTCTCGGATTACCAGGCCACTTGCGTTGCATTGTGCCAGGGCCATCATCGGGGTAGTTACTAGTTCAACCGACGATGGTACGCTAGCGATGGTTGTCATTTCGAGGTTCGCGACGCTGGTACCCGAACTCCAATGAAACGGATTCAACGAGAGCGCACCGGAAAATAACCACGTCCACGTCACAACGCCGAAGCCAAGACCGAGCCAGTGATGAATCCGCAACGTTGCTGATGCGAACGGACTACGTCGCTGCCGCAGGGACCTGAGTCCAACGAGCAACCCTGTGGCCATTGTTACCATCCCTATTGTCGCGATCACCAAGATCACATAACGCCACGCTTGGCGGTACTGGACTAGCACGCGTGGATACAACCAATGTGGAATCAGCCCCAACCACGCCCACAGCCGTTGCGACCTCGTCGCGTACTGGATCGTTTGGCCAGTCTGCTGACTAACATACCAAACTCGTCCATCGTTCAACTCGATTCGGTACGCGGGCAATTGCTTTCGCATCGCCGGGTACAACGTCCATTGGTCAGGCTGTATGATCAGCGTGAAACGTGTAGTTGCTTCACCATGCAACCGAAGTATTTCTCGCCGCAGTTGACCTTCGCCAATTTCAAGCTCGCGATTTCTCGTGAGGTTCCAGTGGCGCTCACGTTGACTAGACACATTGGTCTGGATCAACTCATCGCCGAACAACCGCCAACGCACGACCTCGGTGTCTGTTGGCCAAGATGGTTCGACATTGTCAAAAGCCAACGGCGCCATCAGGGCTCGCTTTTGACCTGCCGAGGGATCCGGGTAGCTGTGAAAAAGCATTACAAATCCAGATGCAAACCAAAACGTAACTACAACGCCGCAAAAAACCGAAGACCAACGATGCAAGCGCACCAGGACGCGGCGCCAACGCCAAGGAATGATGCGTTTCGACGGCGTAGGATCTTCCGTGGTGGCGGACTGAGCCTGGGTGCGTTTCGCGAGCACAGGTTAGCGTTTCAGCTCAAACGAAAGCACCACCGTACGCGGCGCACCGGGCGTCAATTGTGTGTCGTAAATGGTCGACACATAATAGCGACCATCGGATGTTAGCGGATTGCGGTTGAGTACGTTGCGCGCCGCAAGGGTGACCAACCAATCAGCGCGCTGCCACGATACCGCTGCATCCATCATCAAATAAGCTGGCATCACTACGGTATTTGCGCGATCAGCGAAGGCACGATCCACGAAACGCCCGCCACTGCTAACGCCAAACCCACGCGGCAAGGCGTAACTGCCCCATGCCGTAACCGTGTGCGCCGAAACATCTGGCAGACGTTTGCCCGTAAATGAAACATCTTCTTCGACGTAGTCCGTGTAGCTAGCCAACGTGAGCGCATAGCCGAGATTTCCGGAAAATCGTTCCGAAGCAAATCGAACTTCGGCTTCGGCCCCCCTCGACCGTGCCCCGCCTGCTTGATCAAACATCATCGTGGGTCGAGCAACTAGAATATTTGATTTATTGATTTGATACAGCGCCGCTTGAACCGACAGCGCTTCGCTCAACTCGACGCGCGTACCAACTTCGAGTTGCCGTGCGCGCTCTGGTTTGATCTCGGTCACCCCTTCCGGTAAGGCCGAGGGTGCCTGCGGAGTAACGCTTGTAGTCAAAGAGGCATACGGGCTAATCGCGCCAGCCAAATAAACCAACCCCACGTTGGCCGACGGTGCCGGCGAAAACTGCGATGTCGCTTTACCGGGGTCGGTGACTGCGCCGGAATCAGGATCAAGTTTCGCTGTTCGACGTT
>JAYWHS010000612.1:0-3230 GCA_043777635.1 Kofleriaceae bacterium
TTAAACCTTTCGGTGTGCTACGGCGACAGTACTTCGTGCACTGCCACAGCGCCAAATCCATCCGAGGTAGCGCCACCTGGCACGTAGAGCCGGCCCGCGATTGCCGCCGCCGCCATGCCATGGCGAGGTGTGCGCATGGGCGCCAGCGTCTGCCACGTATCGGTGGCGGCGACATAGCGCTCGACTTGTGGAAACACACCCGACGGAGCATTGAGGTTGCCTTCACCGCCGACTACGATCAATGCATCAGCAATCGTGCCACACGCTGTGCCGCCGCGAGCAGTGGGCATGTCCGTGCGCGCGGACCAACCAACCCCAGGTTGATAAGCAAATACCGAGGAAGAAATACTGTTAATGGCACCTTGTCGACCACCAGCAACGATCAGCGTGTTGCCAATTGCGCCACCGCAGCCGTGGTCGCGCGGCACAGGTAACGGCGCAAGCACGTCCCAGGTATCCGTGCTCGGTGTGTAGCGTGAATGCTCGGCAACCGCTCCACCGCGCAGGCCGCCCGCCAGATAAATCTGATCGGCGATAACTCCAACCACTGCGGATCCGCGCTCGGTACCGGCCGGCATCGGGGCGCGAGCAGACCACGTCGTTTCGCGATTCGGGGCCCACGCCCATACATTCGCAATCGCGGTGAACCCAAGCCCTTCCATCGCGCCAAGCACATAAATCGTGTCGCCCACCACCGCAGCATTGGCATGATGCACCATGCGCGGGAGATCCGGGCCTTGTGACCACGCACAGCTTGCGGGATCAAATACCTGTACTTTGGCCACCACGCCGAGCATCGCGTTAAAGCCACCAATCACATACATTTTGCCGTTGAGTGCCACCGCTGCGGTCTCTTGAATTGGGCCAAGCTCCACGGCCGGATGCGCAGCCCACGGCACATCCGTGCCACACGGTCCGCCACCAGCGTCGATTGTCGCGTCATCACTCGTTGGCCGCGCGTCGACACTAACCGGCGCGGCTTCACCGCAACTGCACGCCACTACCATCATCGCGATTTGCAGTTGCCGCATTGGGTGCTGACCGGGGTGAATCATGGCGCTAGCGTACCGCACAACCTCCGCGCCGGCCCACGCGCAAGCCAGTTTCCATGCGCATGGTGCTCAGCGCAACGTGACAGCGGACTAAGCCGAAAGCACATTGACGCGCTACGCTGCAATCTTGATCTTCAGCGGCACAGGAGCTTTCACTTTCGCGCTGCGCTTGGGCTTCATCTTGCTGGGACGGGCCATCAGCGCTTTGAGTTGCTCGATCGCATCAGCATGCTCACCGGTCGTCATGCATTCCATGAACACCATCAAGCGAAACAATTCTTCCGCCGATGCGCCCATGCTCCGGCCAGTGCCGTTGCCGGTCGCCCACCGAGACGATTGTTCTTCGGTAACGTTCATAAACTTGGCAACTGCCTTGTTGCTCCAGTCGACGTGATCGCGCAGAAACCGCATTTCGGGCGGGGTGAGCGGCGCGGGTTTGAAAATCAATTGCCGAGCGATGGCACGTAACACCGCCGACGGATTGGCAATGCCAAGCATTTCTTCGCCACAGGCATTGCAAACAATGAACGTGCAATCGGTAATTGTTACCGAAGCCAAACCGCATTCGACAAATTTGTGATCGCGCTTAATCCGCTGGGTTTTGCTGTTGCCACATTGAAAGCACTTCATTTGAGCCTCACTACGCTGATGACGATTACTGCGTTGCAATTTTCGTCAGTGGTTGAGGAAAAGACAATGCGGCACGCGAGTTGCGTAAGTCGAGCCCACCGAACCCTCGCCCCTGCTAGAACCGAGATTTTGCGGGTGTTGGCGAACGTTAGACAGAATACCCTAGCAACACTGTATCCTATAGGATACATTCGACCCATGACGGTTAAAAAAACCGAGCAATACCAGCGTTGGTTAGACGGTCTCAAAGATCGAGAAGGACGCGCACGCATCTTGGTGCGCGTCGACCGGCTCATTCACGGTAACGCTGGTGACTGCCGTAACTTAACTCATGGCGTGTCGGAACTACGGATCAAGTTTGGCCCCGGTTACCGAGTCTACTTCACCAAATCTGGCAACCGATTCATTTTGTTGCTGGCCGGTGGCGACAAAGCAACCCAACAAAAAGACATCGCCTTGGCCATCGCGCTGGCAAACAACTACAAGCCCAACGAGGACGATTTATGAAAACCACAAGCAAGACCAAGGTAGTTGCGGCAAAAAAACCTGCTCGTACTGTGCGCACGAAAACTAGTGCGTATGACGTTGCCGAACATTTGCGTACCCCCAAAGAGATCGCCGCCTACTTAGCGGCCTGGCTTCAAGACGCCCCCGATGATGCCGCAGGCATTTCTCGCGCGCTCGGCGATATCGCCAGAGCCAAAGGCATGGCAAATGTCGCCAAGTCAGCCGGCCTGTCACGCGAAAGTCTTTACAAAGCTCTTAGCGGCGACGGCAATCCTAGCTTTGCAACGGTGCTCAAAGTCGTGCACGCTCTCGGTGTCAGGTTGCAGGTCGAAGCAGCGTAGCTGTCGGCCGCAAAAATTGGATGTTTTACGGCAGCATCCGAGCCCAAAAGGTCAAGGTTAGCAACGTACCCAGCCATCACCGAGGCCTACGAAACTGATCACTTGACAAATGTCTCTGATATGGGACATTGCAGGGGTGAAGACCGCGACCTTCCATCCCAAAGCATTGGAAGCGATCCGCGAATTTCCAGCAGATGTACGAAGGGAACTGGGAAAGCTGATTTTCGATTTGCAAAAGGGCTCAACGTTGGGAATGCCGGTATCAAGGTCGATGCCGTCAGTGGCGGCCGGGGTTAGTGAATTGCGGGTACGCGATGCGAACGGAATCTACCGTGCGTTTTACTTCGTGAAATCAGAACTCGGGATCTTGATTTTTCATGCCTTTGTCAAAAAGGCCCAGAAAACGCCACTAGCTGAAATTGAGCTCGCGCGTAAGCGCCTTAAGGAGGAACTGTCATGAAACGAACTGCCAAAAATTCATATGAGCTCGCTGAACTACTGGGTCTTTCCGCCGCCGATGCGGCGCAGATGGAGATTCGCAGCGACTTGAACGACAAAATCATAAACGTTGTAGCCCAAAAGAAATTGACGCATGAGCAAGTCGCCAAGCTCACCGGGACCTCGCGCACGCGCACCACTGCGCTGTTAAACCGCAACACGCAAGGTATCTCCACTGACCTTATGTTGCGCATGCTCGGCG
>JAYWHS010000613.1:0-3221 GCA_043777635.1 Kofleriaceae bacterium
GCAAACCATGGGCGCACGCGAGCCCTGCCGCATCACATCGTCCGGCATATCACCAGCTGATAACGGTACATCACCAAGAACCGGCGCGCGCTTGCCCGCGGCCGGCGGCTTAGGTTTGGGTTGCGACGCCACCGGTGAAGCCGTTGGTACCGCAGCGATTTGTAGATCTTTGTTTTGGCAATCGTCACCGATGGTCGCAGATGCAACAGCGATCTTGACAGTCGGCTTCACGACAACACGGTCGGTGGGCGTTGCCACGGGTGGCTGCGGTGGTTCCTTTTTAGCGGGAGCGGAACTACAGGCCGCGACAGCCACAACGGCTACGGACAGGAAACTTGGCAGGCGTACAGGTAAATTCATCGGCGTTCCTTTGATTCAGGTTACAACGCGGCAAGGCTGGAATCGATCCAATCGCGGCCAACGAAGGCAATTTGAGCACCTACATTACCCACCAAGCAGGTGCTAACGTCACCTGATGCACCGCTTGACCAGCCATGTCATTACCGACGAAGCCACGCTGCGCGTCCTGCTTGGCAAGCCGAACCCACAGGTAAGCGCGAAGATAACCCCGCGCCTCAACGCATTAACGCGCCAACTGATCGAACAGGCGCCGTTGCTGTTTATCGCCACCTCAGATGAAACAGGCCAATGTGACGTTAGCCCACGCGGTGACCCGCGCGGCTTCGTGCGAATCCTCGATGAACAAACCTTGTTAGTACCCGAGCGGCCTGGCAACCGCATCGCCGATTCGCTGCGCAATATCATCCGCAATCCTCACGCTGGGCTCATTTTTGTGATTCCCGGCGTGACCGATACCTTTCGCGTCAACGGCCGCGCCACATTAACCACCGACCAAGCGTTGCTCGCGCCGCTGGCGGTTGAACATCAAGTTCCCAAACTCGGCATCTTGATCGACATCGAGGATTGTTACACCCAATGTTCCAAAGCCTTGCTGCGAGCCGACGTGTGGAACCCAAGCAACTTTATCGACCGAGCGGCACTACCGAGCCACGGCGAAATTCAACGCGCGGTGTGCGGCGAGCAAGTGGACGCTGCGACCTACGACCAAGAACGGGCTGCGCGATACGCGCGCCGCGAAGGTTTTTACTGAATCGATTGCATCGACAACGACGGAATTATCCGCATCATTTCTGCCCGCAAAGCGAATCGATCTGAGACCCGTGCCTATGAGGATTTTCTGCCATGAAAAAAAACTACGACTTTTCTAAATCGAAGCCTAATCCGTACGCAAAGCGCCTGAAGCAACAAGTGACCATTCTGCTCGACAAAGAGGTTGTTGCTTATTTCAAGACGATGGCAGCGGACTCTGGCGTGCCGTACCAAGTCCTGATTAATGTGTACCTCAAAGAATGTGCACAGGACGGCAAGCGCATTCGGTTTGTGAAGCCGACTGCTGCCCAGCGAGCCGCCCAGAAAGCCGCATGATGCGTTGAGAAGCATCGCGCATTGCAACCGGTCACCCTGTTTGTGCCTTCTACGTGGTGGAGATAAGGGGGATCGAACCCCTGACCTCGCGCATGCCATGCGCGCGCTCTCCCAGCTGAGCTATATCCCCTGGTTGGTGACGGCGGCGGTTCTACAAAGGAGGGGGAGCGCTGTCAAGGCAATGCGGCCAGGGTCGCTGCGATCAATGCTGATTTTTATCAAATGGGGCCGCTCCGAGCGTTCGCTCGTTCGCTCCATTTCGGGGGCCTAACGGCAAAGTAAGGCGGTATTTCGTGCGACCCTTAGCGGATGCGAAATTTAATGATTGTGGCGACCCTGGTATTTTCGGCCGTTGGCTGTGGCAAAGACGGCATGGACGCAAAGATCGATAATCTCGGTAAAATCCGCGATTCGATGTGTGCGTGCAAAGACAAAACGTGCACCGACGCCGAGCAGGAAAAATACATCGCTTGGAAAAAAGGCAACAAAAAGGACGAAAAGCCAAACGAAAGCCAAATGAAGAAATTCGAAGGCTTCCGCAAAGAGCTGCAAGACTGTCGTCACAAAATCGCCGACGGCACGCCAGTTGTTCCGGCCGGTGAAGTGACGCCGCCAGCGGCACCGCCCGTTGAAGGTTCGGCCGCACCAGCGCCAGCGCCAGCAGCGCCGGCACCAGCGACCCCATAGTCACCCCGATCCTGCGGGGCACCACCGAACCCGCTGGGCACCACCGATCCTGCGGGGCACCACCGATCCTGCGGGGCACCACCGATCCCGCGGGGCACCACCGATCCTGCGAGGCACCACCGATCCTGCGGGGCACCACCGATCCTGCGGGGCACAAGCGATTTCGCTAGGCAACGATCGCGCGAGTCACTCTCGCCCGCACGGGGCACCACCGATCCCGCCCACGATGGGCCGAGCGCTCAGGCAGGTAGATCCGCCGAGGCCGCCTGACGCACTCGGAAATTGCATGGCCTTAACCGGCCAAGCAACGACGCGACACCAGTAACTGCGCTAGACTGCGCGCGCATGTCAAACCCACCGCCTTCTTTGCCGGCCGGAGTGCGGGACTTTTTGCCGCGTGCCGCTGCCCGTCGTCGTGGCCTGGCCGATGCGGTGATGGCCGTGTTCGATGGCTGGGGCTACAGCCGCATCGTAACCCCAGCGTTTGAAGTTGCCGATGTGATGGAACGCGGGTTGGGCAAAGACGCTCGCGCTGCAGCAATTCGTTTCGTCGAACCCGGCACCGGCCAAATTGTGGCGTTGCGCCCCGATATCACACCGCAAGTTGCCCGCGTTGTAGCCACCCGAATGCGCGATGTGCCCCGGCCGTTGCGCTTGTCGTACGAAGGCTCAGTGATGCGCATGAGCACCGGCCATGGCCAACGCGAGCTGGTGCAAGCCGGCATTGAATTGATGGGCGCGCAAAGCCCCGACGGTGACGCCGAAGTCTTAGCGCTAGCATCGGCGGTATTGCGAGCCACCAAACTGCCTGACGTTGCGTTGGCGCGGCTTGATGTTGGGCATGTCGCGCCGGTAAAATTTGTGCTGGCTGCATGTGATGCCGCCGACGGCGTAAAAGATGGGCCGACGGCACAAGCGGTGACCGCTGCACTCGCGCGCAAAGATCGCGCGGGGCTTGCCCGTGCGGCTACTGGCCTGGCACCGACCGTTGCCAAACTTGCGCAAGAGTTAGCCATGCTGTGGGGCCCGACCGACCAAGTCTTTGCCCGGGTCTGGGGCCAATCGTGGCCCGACGAAGTTGCGGTGCA
>JAYWHS010000614.1:0-3220 GCA_043777635.1 Kofleriaceae bacterium
GACGACGAATTGCCGCAGGCGAACAATACAGCACAGGCCACCAGACTAAAAACACCAACGATCTTTTTCATGAAAGCAGCATTAGCAAAGGTCAGGCCAGCCGTAACGTAGTGAAATGTTAGCGCCAGCTCGTCGAGCAGGTGACGTGGTGTAATCCAACGTATACGAAGTAGCGCAGCGGTGTGAATTCTTGCGATTGCAGCTGCGCCTCTGGTGGCCGGCAAGCTGAGCAATTCGTCCGCCGCCGCCCAAAAACAAAGCGACCGTCATCATCCTCACTCCTGATCCCTCGGGCCTCACGTGCTATGAACCGGCCATGAAACAACCCACCGCGTCGACGCAGCTCAACATGCTCGGCGAACCTCTGCAATCCTGTTCCACTGCGCCGCTGACCGGATATTTCCGCACCGGCTGTTGCGAAACCGATGCGCAAGATCGCGGCAGCCACACCGTTTGCGCGCGCGTCACCGCCGAGTTTCTCGAATTTTCCAAGCGCCGAGGCAATGATTTATCGACCCCACGGCCAGGCTTTGCAGGCTTACAACCAGGCGATCAGTGGTGCTTGTGTGCATCGCGTTGGAAAGAAGCCTACGATGCAGGGGTTGCTCCGCATGTGGTCCTGGCGGCAACGCACCAGGCAGCGACCACGATTGTGCCGCGCGAAGCGCTGTTGGCCCACGCCCTCGATTCGGATGCGCTGAACTGACCGCCACGGTTCGCTGCGCTATAGTGCGGGGCTGTGGCGCCGTACCGTACCGATAGCACCAGCCAGCATTGTCCTCGGTGTGCCATGCCGATGCGCACCCGCTCGGTTGCCAGCGCGCCGCTTGCAGAGTGCGGCCAGTGCGGTGGCTTGTTTGTGCCGCACGCCGTGTTGGTGCAACTTATCAAGGCGCGCGACACTGCGACGGCCGAGGCGTTTATTGCTGCATTTGGTGACGTGCCGCCACTCGAAGTCGGCCAACGCCCCGTGACGTACGTCCATTGTCCGGCCTGCAACGTCATCATGAATCGCACCCAGTTTTCCAAAGGCGCCAAAGTCATCGTCGATATTTGCGGTGGCAATTGTGGTGTGTGGTTCGATGTTGGTGAGTTCGCGCGGGTCATTAGCTTTGTGATGGATGGCGGGCTGGATCGCGCCGCCGAGCGCATTGCCACCGAGCGGGCCCGCGATGCAGCAGCACAAGGCAGCTCTGGCCCCAAGGTAGTGCGTCAGGTGGTGTTGCACGGCAGCCGGTTCGCCAGTGCAGTTCACACCGTCCGCACCCCGCTGGCGCCACGCAACACAGCGGCAATTTGGAGTGTTTTCGAAACGCTGATCAAGCCGCGCCGTCAGTAGTCTTGTCTTTTTCGATTTTCAATATGATGTAAAATTGCACGACATTATTACATTGTACTATTTTATGTTACGTTCTTTGCAATATGTCGGATCGTTTGCTCGTCGCACCTGACCGATCATTTCTTTTGTTTGGGCCGCGTGGCGTGGGCAAAAGTACATGGCTGCGCGAGCAGTTTGCGCAAGCCTTGTGGTTCGATTTGCTCGATTCGTCGGTTGAGCTCAGCCTCATGGCCGAACCCGCGAGCCTTGCCCAACGTGTTGACCATCTGCCCGCCAAATCGTGGGTCTGCATCGACGAGGTGCAAAAACTTCCTGCACTGCTAGACCAGATCCACGCGCTCATCGAGCGTAAAAAGTTGCGTTTTGCGCTGACCGGGTCGTCGGCGCGCAAATTGCGGCGAGGAGGCGCCAACTTGCTCGCCGGCCGCGCCAACGTACTAACGATGCGACCCTTTAGCCTGCGGGAAGTAGGTGAACTCTCGATCACCTGGCACCTTGAAGTTGGCCTGTTACCCATGGTGGTCAACGAGCCCAAGCACGCTCGTGCGATTCTCAGTGCGTATGTTCATACCTATCTTAAAGAAGAAATCCGCGCGGAGGGTTTGGTTCGGAAAGTCGAACCATTTGTGCGGTTTTTGCGTGTAGCCGGAATCATGAATGGGCAAATACTAAATCTTGCGAATATTGCGCGAGACGCTGCGGTGCCGCGAAACTCCGTCGAAACCTATTTCTCGATCCTTGAAGACACCTTGGTGGGGACCTTGTTGCCCGCATATCAGCCGGGAGCGCGGGTGCGTGAAGTTGGCCATCCGAAATTCTTTTGGTTCGATGCCGGCGTCGCACGCGCCGCGGCGGGGTTGACCAATGATCCTGTCGACGCCATGTGGACCGGCTTCGCATTCGAAACGTGGGTTTTGCACGAAATCAACGTGTACAACGAAACAGCGGAGCGCCATCGGCTTGTCGCGCATTACCGCACTGGCGCTGGGGTCGAAGTTGATTTCGTAGTGGAAACAAAGAAGAAGACGTTGAGCGCAAAAGCGGAGGTGGTTTTGATTGAGGCTAAATATGCCAAAAAATGGAAGCCTGTGTACGGCGCCCACATGCGCAGCCTGGTGGACAACAGCAATGTAAAGGTGAAGGCTTGCATTGGCGTCTATTTGGGAACCGAACGGCTCACTGTTGAAGGCGTCAGCGTCTATCCGTTGCACGACTTTGTAAAAGCCTTGTACGACGGGGCCATTTTCTAGGTGGATACCCAAAAAGTTGCCCCAAACCTAGATCTGCTTATGTAGTGGTGGGCCAAGTGACTTCGTTCGTCCACACAACGGTGCTACTGCAAGAGACGGTTGATGCCGTAAACGTACGAGATCATTGTGTTTATGTTGATTGTACGCTGGGCGGGGCAGGCCACGCCGAGTTACTGCTGCAACGCTCGGCTAGCGCTCGGCTGCTCGGTATCGACCGTGATCCGGCTGCATTGGCAGCGGCTCGGCAGCGGCTGGCACCGTACGGCGATCGGGTAACGTTTCATCACGGCGGATTCGGCGATTTTAAAGCGATTTTAGCCAGTCACGAGATCTCACAGGTCGATGGAATTATTGCTGATTTGGGCGTTTCATCACCGCAAATTGACGATTCTGACCGGGGCTTTTCGTTCGCTCGGCCAGGGCCGTTGGACATGCGCATGGACCCGTCGCGGGGCGGTACCGCGCTCGACCTGATTATGGCGTTGGACGCTGATTCGTTGGCCAATGTGATCTTTGAATTCGGCGAAGAGCGGCATTCGCGCAAAATTGCCAAGCTCATTAAAGAAGCCGCCGACGCCGGTAAACTGTTGACCACCACCGATCTGGCTGCCGTAGTCGCACGCGGCATTCC